>CAZMOQ010000026.1:5037-11627 GCA_964568155.1 uncultured Clostridia bacterium
GTGGATAATAAAAACTTCGTAAAAGCAGGTTGGTGCGGTTGCAGGGAATGTGAAGATAAGGTTAAAGAATTCGCTTCGGCAACGGCAAGGGTTATGATTGACGACGAAGAAAGCGATGTTTGCGTAGTGTGCGGTAAAAAGGCTAAACATACCGTTCTTTTCGCAAGGGCGTACTAATTCATGTATTAAATTATAAAAACAGGAAAAAATATAAAAAAACCTTAAAAAAGGAAAATATATGGAAATAACGATTCAAAAGGCAAAAGAATTTATACAAATTATCGGCGATAACGGTTCGGTTATAACGTTATACGCATGGCAGGTTATATTGATAGCGTCCATTTGCGTTGCGTTTTGGCTTGCGGTTTACGTTTTGATGGGTATAGGTCTTTACGTTATGGGTAAGAACAGGAACATACCACGTCCGTATTTGAGTTTTGTTCCGTTTGCAAGATATTACTATATGGGCAAAGTTGCGGGGCAAACACAAATATTCGGTAAAAAAATAAAAAATTTGGGTTTGGTTATTGCGATAACCGCCGCCGTTACTACGGTGTTAAACTTTTTGTATAATTTAAGGGTGTATTTCCCGTTGATTTACACTTTGTCGCAAGGAAATTCGGTGGTGTTTATCCTTAACGACGTGGGCGAACTCGTAACTAACTCATACGGCTACGAATGGAACAACGCAATACTTGTTCTTTCGGAAATCGCATATTATATAAGTTATTTCGGGGATATCTTACTAGTTTTCCTTAAAATAATGGTTTATATAGAACTTTTCAAAAAATATTCGCCCGAACATTACTTTTTGTATTCGATACTTTGCATATTCTTCCCGATTGACGGAATATTCGTTTTTTGTTTGAGAAAGAAGGTTGCGGTAAACTTCAACGATTATTTAAAAGAAAGATTTATGCGTATGCAGGGAACTTTTATGGGACATAGACCGACGCCGCCCGACAACCCTTTCAGGGAATTCGGAGAAAGGGGGGATAACGACCCCGGCGACCCGTTTGCGGATTTCGCTAACGAAAAGAATGAGCATAAAGACGACATATTCGAAGAACGTAAATACCAAAAACCGTCGGACGAAAACGAACCTTTTAGCGAATTTAACGACGATAACGATAAAAAATAATATTTTTAAGGCAGAGTTTATTAACTCTGCTTTAAATTTTTTAAAAAGTGTGCTAAAATAGAATTATGATTTACGATAATATATGCGCTTTGTCTACGGCTGCAGGCGCAGGCGGCGTTGCCGTTATAAGACTTAGCGGTGCTACGGTTAGGGACGTAGCGGAAAAAATGTTTACGCATACGGGAAAAATTCCCGTAAAATTATTTGAACCGTATAAAATGTATACGGGTGAAATAGACGCAGGTTCTTTTAAAGATTTCGGTATGTGCGTTTGTTTCGATGCGCCTAAAAGTTATACGGGCGAAAACATAGTGGAATTTCACTGCCACGGCGGTATTGCGATAGTAAACGGCATACTTAAGCGTGCCATAGAGTTGGGGTGCCGCCCTGCCGATAGGGGCGAATATACCAAAAGGGCATTTTTGAACGGGAAACTTTCGCTTTCTTCAGCCGAAGGGCTTATCGATATGATAAACAGCGAAAGCGAAGGCGAAATAAAAGCAGGGTATTATCTTTATAGAGAAACGCTTAAAAAGCAGGTCGACGCCGAGCAAGATAAACTTACGTATATCTTAGCAAGAATAGATGCTTCCATAGATTATCCCGACGAAGTAGAAGAAACCGCAGTGACCGAAGAAACCGCCGAAAATTTAAATGCGGTCAGAAATTTTACACAAAAGTTGATAAATTCTTTCGGCACGGGCAGAAAGGTTAAAAACGGGGTAGTCGTTGGCATAGTCGGCAAACCTAACGTCGGTAAAAGTTCGCTTTTAAATAACTTGCAAGGTTACGAAAAGGCTATAGTTTCGTCGGTAGCAGGCACTACCAGGGATATCGTCGAAGGCGAAATCGATATAAACGGCGTGCGGTTTATATTTAAAGACACCGCAGGCATAAGGGAAACCGACGACGAAGTGGAAAGTATCGGCGTAAACCGTTCGCAACGGGTGTTGGACGAGGCGGATGTTTTGTTATGCTTATTCGACTCTCGGGAATTTGACGAAGAAGATAAAAAAATATTAGATATCACGAAGGACAAAAATAGGATAACCGTTTTAAACAAAACCGACATTTCAAATAATAATCAAATAAATGCTGATATTTGCGTTTCGGCAAAAACGGGCGAAAATATATGCGAACTTAAAAATTTGTTGTTTAATAAAACGGTTGGCGTCGGCATAGATTTATATAAAGATTGCCTTACCGAGCAGCGGCATTACGACGCTCTTTTAAGGGCGAAAACCGCTTTGGACGACGCAATAAATTCGCTTGGCACAGTACCGCTTGATATGATTGCGGTCGACGTAAAAAATTGTTGGGATATTTTAGGCGAAATTTCGGGTAAGACTGCGTCAGAAGATATTATAGACGAAATCTTTTCCAAATTTTGCGTAGGAAAATAAAAAAGGAGAACATATATGGTAAACTTGGATTTATACAGGGTGTTTTACACGGTGGCTAAATGCGGCAGTCTGACTAGGGCGGCGGAAGAACTTTATATTTCGCAACCCGCAGTTTCTCAGGCTATAAAACAACTTGAAAATCAACTTGGCGGAAAACTGTTCAACCGTACGCATAAGGGTATGGAATTATCGGATACGGGCGGAAAACAAATATTTTCTACGGTAGAACAAGCGTTAAGGTTGCTTACCGATGCGGAAAACAAATATTCCGAACTTAAAAACACCGCTACGGGCGTTGTGAGAATTTGCGCAAGCGATACCGTAAGCACGCACTTTTTGTTAAAGTATATAAAGGAATATCACGAAAAATACCCCAACGTGAATTTGATACTCGAAAACGGCACATCTGCGGAAACCATAGAACTTTTGAAAAACAAAAAGGGGGATATAGGCTTCGTTAATTTGCCGATTGACGATAAAGACATTCATTTATCGAATACGGTAATGCAGTTGCACGATACTTTTGTGGCGAGCGATAAGTTTAAGGAATTGTTCGAGCAAACCATCGATTTAAGAAGATTGCAGGATTACCCCTTACTTATGTTGGAATTGTCCACCGCTACAAGGCAGGCTATAATCAATTTCGCACATTCGCAAGGCATACATTTGCACCCCGAAATAGAACTTGCAAGTTTGGAACTTATGACCGAACTTGCCAAAAACGGCATAGGCATAGCGTGCATACCGAGAGAGTTCGTTACGCACGAACTAGAAGAAGGCACGCTTAAGGAAATTAAAACCAACCCTGAATTGCCGTCAAGGGCGATAGGGCTTGCGTTGCCTAAGGATACCGAACTTACTTTTGCCGTTAAAGAATTTTTAAAGATGTTAAATAAGGGATAATTATGGAAATTTGGGAAGCGATAGTTTTAGGTTTGGTGCAAGGTCTTACGGAATTTTTACCCGTTTCGTCAAGCGGACATTTGGTCTTAGTTCAACAATGGTTCGGCATAAACCCTGAATACAGTATGTTTTTAACGGTAATGCTGCACTTAGGCACGCTGATACCCGTTTGCGTGGTGTTTTTTAAGGAAATTTTAGGTCTTTTCAAAAAACCGTTCAAAAGTATGGGGTATCTTATAATCGCAAGCATACCTGCCGCAATAGTAGGCTTTTTACTCGGCGACTTTTTGGACGAAGTTTTCTACGGCGGTAGGTTTTTAATTCCTTGTTTTTTGGTTACGGCGGTGGTTTTATACGCTGCGGAACTTGTATCCAAAAAACGTCCGCTTTACAACGATATAAACATAAAAAATTCCGCTATAATGGGTTTGGCGCAAGCGGTTGCGGTAGTCCCGGGGATATCCCGTAGCGGTTCTACGATAGCGGCAGGTTGTTTTTCCGGCGTCGATAGGGAGAAAAACGCCAACTTTGCGTTTTTAATGAGTATTCCCGTAATTTTGGGCTCGGTTTTAGTCGAAAGTTTGGGCGTTATCGAATCGGGGAATTTAGGCATAGAGCCTTTGCCGCTTATATTCGGCATACTTGCGGCGGCGGTCAGCGGATACGTGGCAATAAAACTTATGCTAAGCGTGATAAAAAAGGCAAATTACAAGTGGTTTAGTTTGTATTTGGTATTATTGTCGGTAGTATTGCTCATTATAGAGTTGGTATGAAAAATATAACCGAAAAAATTCAAAAATACGAAGAACTTTTACCTGCAAGTTCGCCCCGAAAGGCTGCGACGCTGGTAGGAAAAATAATAAAATTAAAAAAGAAATATTTTAATTAACGAAGGAGAAATTAAAATGAAAAAGTTTTTTGAAGAATTTAAGAAGTTTATCACTCGTGGAAACGTAGTCGATATGGCAGTCGGCGTAATCGTCGGCAGTGCGTTTACGGCAATAGTAACGGCGTTAACCGACCATATTTTTAAGCCGCTTGTAAACTGGATAATTGCGTCCGCAGTCGGCGACGGCGGTTTTGAAAGCGCAATTACTATTTTGAAAGGCTCGTACGACGAAAGCGGCGCATTAGTTTTGGCGAACTCTATCTACATAGACTGGGGTGCGTTTATTACCGCAATTATAAACTTCTTTATCATTGCGTTCGTGTTGTTTTCGGTCGTTAAAATGATAAACGGCGTTAAAGAAGTAACCACGCCTAAATTCTACGGCTACGATAAGAAAGAATATTTCAAAATGAGAAAGTCGGGTTTAAGCGAAGAAGATATCGCAAAACTTGCACAAGAAAGGGATAAAAAACTAGCGGACGAAAAAGCCGCTGCCGACGCCGAAGCAAAACTTCATACGACCGAAGGTTTGCTCGAACAAATCAAAACGCTTTTAGAAGAACAATCTAAAAAATAACTTTTGCCGTTATGAATGTTTTTTTGATTTTAGCGTATTTGTTTTTTTGCGGAGCGTTATTCGGCTGGGTAATAGAATTGTTTTACAGGCGGTTCTTTTCTAAAGCGAATCCTGAAAAAAAGTGGATAAATCCCGGGTTTTGCGTAGGTCCGTATGTTCCGCTGTACGGCTTCGGACTGTGTATATTGTATGCGTTTGCAAGTTGCGAAAAGTTTATCCCCATACAATCGGTGGCGTTGCGCAAGATTTTACTAATCGCAGTAATGACGGTTTGCCTTACCGCAATAGAATATTTTGCAGGGCTTATATGCTTAAAAGTATTCAAAGTGCGTTTGTGGGATTACAGCCAAGAAAAGTTTAATATTCAAGGGCTTATATGTCCGCACTTTTCGATTATTTGGGGTGCGGTAGGTGCGTTGTATTTGTTTTTTGCACACCCGTATATAATAGATTCGCTTGTATGGCTGTCTAAAAACCTTGCGTTTACATTCGTGATAGGTTTCTTTTACGGCGTGTTTATCGTGGACGTGGTTTATTCTTCGCATTTAATAGCCAAAATCAAGCAATATGCAAGCGAAAACGACGTAATAGTAAAGTGGGAAAAGTTAAAAACGGATATAAAATTAAAAGCCGAAAAATTAGGCAAAAAGACTTCGTTTTTGTTCCCTATGAAATTTCATAGGCTTATAACGGGGCATATAAAAAGAAAAAAACAAGAAAAATCTAATTTAGAAAAGGAAGAAAATTATGAAAATCAATGACTTAATACAACCTAGAAAGGGTAACCCCTTGGACGATTTGGTAGTTGACGGCGGTTATGTAAGCATTTTTCGCACGATTGCGTGTATAGGGGACAGCCTTTCTTCGGGCGAATTTCAAGTCGAACTTGAAGAAAACGGCGTAAAAACTATGCATTATTACGACTTTTACGAACATTCTTGGGGACAATACATTGCAAGAATGACCGGTAGCAAAGTTTATAACTTTTCACGTGGCGGAATGAAGGCGGTTGATTATTTAAACGGCTTCGGGGACAGCATACTTGCGTTTAATAAGGATAAAATTGCGCAGGCGTATATTATTGCGATGGGCGTAAACGACTTAAATTGCGGCTATACGATAGGTAATTTCGAAGACACCGATTTTGATAATTACGATAAAAATAGCAAAGATTTTATTATGCATTACGCAAAATTGATACAAAGATATAAAGAATTGCAACCCGATGCGTGCTTCTTTTTGGTAACGCTCCCTAAAGAAGGTTTTGATTCTCCCGAAAAGGCTGCGTTAAAGGAAAAGTATCAAAGCACAATGTATAAGTTGTGTGAAAAATTTTCCAACTGTTACGTAGTGGATTTGTATAAATACGCACCCGTATATGACGACGAATTTAGAAAGAAATTCTTTTTATCGGGGCATATGAATCCTGCAGGGTATTACTTAACCGCAAAGATGATAGCAACGCTTATAGACGATATAATCCGCAATAATTTTGAAAAATTCAGCAAAGCAGGCTTAATCGGCTCTCCTTATTACGTAAAATAATTAAAATAAGTCTTGCCTGCAGACCTACTTACGAAGCGTCTAAAGAAGTAACAGTAACGCAATTACTGACAAGGGATACAAGTAGATTCTTCGTAAGCCCGTCAAAGTGGGGCGGGCTCAGAATGACATCAC
>CAZMOQ010000027.1:0-11602 GCA_964568155.1 uncultured Clostridia bacterium
AAAACCGACGTACGGCAAGGCTTTGTACGATAAGTCGGACGATTTAGGTTACAGCGAAAAGCACGGTTCGGGGTATTCTTCGAGTTATGCAAGCAATTATTTGAAGAACGCCGAAAAGACAAAGCAAGCGTCGGTAACTTCTTCCGCATATAAATCGGGCACTAAAGTTAAGCACGCAAAATTCGGCGAAGGTACGGTTATAGCGGTAAAAGGCGCAGGGGATAATATAATAGTAGACGTTGCTTTTAAGGGAATAGGCATAAAGTCGCTTTCCGCAAGGTTTGCGCCTATGGAAATTATAGGTTAAAGGTGAATTATGAATGATAGATACGACCAACTTGTTGAAATTTTAAACCGTTACGCTTATGAATATTATGTGTTGGATAATCCTACAGTGTCGGACGGCGAATACGATAAGTTGTACGACGAACTTATAAAAATAGAAAAACAAACGGGGTTTGTAAGGTTCGATTCTCCGTCAAGGCGTGTTGGCGGCGAACCGATTAAGGGCTTTCAAAAGCACGAACATATTAAACGGCTTTACAGTTTGGATAAGGCTGTTACCGACGAAGAACTTTTTGCATTCGAAGAACGCATAAATAAAATCGACGATAGGGAAAAACAGTATACCGTCGAATATAAGTTCGACGGGCTTACCGTGTGCCTGACTTACGAAAACGGCAAGTTTAAAAGCGCAGCCACAAGGGGTAACGGCGTAACGGGCGAGGACGTAACGGCGCAAGCGCTTACTATAAAAAGTTTTCCGCTTACGATAGATTATAAAGGAACTATCGAAGTTCAAGGCGAAGCCGTTATGCGGCTTTCCGCTTTGGAAGAATATAATAAAACCGCTACCGAACCGCTTAAAAACGCAAGAAACGGCGTTGCAGGGGCGATAAGAAATTTAGACCCCAAAGTTACTGCGGCAAGGCGTTTGGATATTATGTTTTATAACGTAAATTATATGTCGGAAGGCAAGTTGAACTCTCAAACGGAGTGCTTCGAATTCTTAAAAAAGAACGGATTCAAAACGCACGAGTTTTTAAGGGTTTGCAATAATTTTTATGAAGTTATTTCAGCCATAAAAGAGATTGAAATCGGCAGGAAAAACCTAGATATTTTAACGGACGGCGCAGTTGTAAAGGTAAACGATTTTTCGGTACGGGAAGAACTTGGCGAAACCGATAAATTTCCACGCTGGGCGATAGCGTATAAATTCGAACCCGAAGAAGTTACAACAATATTGAAAGACGTTATATGGCAGGTAGGAAGAACGGGTAAACTTACCCCACTTGCGGTGTTGCAACCTGTAGAATTAGCAGGCGCAACGGTAAGACGTGCAACGCTTAACAATTACGGCGATATCGTAAAAAAGGGTGTAAAAAAGAAAGCGAGAGTTTTAGTTAGAAGAAGCAACGAAGTCATTCCTGAAATTTTAGGAACTACCGAAGTTTACCCTAATTGCGAAGATATAGAAATTCCTACTGTGTGTCCGTGTTGCGGCAGCGTGTTGGTCGAAAACGGCGCAAATATTTTTTGCGTAAACCGTTCGTGTAAAGATAGAGTTATATATTCGATAACGAATTTTGCTTCCGACGACGGAATGAACATCGAAGGGCTTTCCGAAATGACGATTTCGCTTTTGTACGATAAACTTAATCTAAGGACTTTTGCCGACGTTTACAAACTTACGCAAAAAGACTTTTTAAGTTTGGACGGATTCAAAAGCAAAAAATCCGAAAATTTAATAAAGAGCATAGAAAAAAGCAAAAACGTAAAACTTAAAAATTTCATTTATGCGCTCGGAATAGAAAATATCGGAAAAAAGACGGCAGGGGATTTAGCGAAAAAGTACAAAACTTACGAAAATTTGCGTTCGACTACGAAAGAAGAACTTTTAACGCTGGACTTGGTCGGCGAAATAGTAGCCGATTGCATAGTAAATTATTTTGAGGACGAGTTTAACAACAAAGTAATAGACGAACTTTTTGCGCTTGGCATTCGTATTTTGCCCGAAGAAGATAAAAAATCAGGCGTGTTTACGGGCGAAAAAGTCGTTTTAACGGGCAGTTTGACTGATTTTAAGCGTTCCGACGCAGGAAAAATCATCGAAAGTTTAGGCGGAGAAGTGGCAAGTTCGGTTTCGCAAACGGTTACTTTGGTAATCGCAGGCGAGGACGCAGGCAGCAAACTTGACAAAGCAAAAAAACTCGGAATAAAAATAATAGACGAAAATGAGTTTAAAATGCTTATAAAAAGTTGAAATTTAATGAAAAGTGTGGTAAAATTATTACAGTATGTATAGTATGACAGGCTACGGCAGGGCGGATTATAAAACTGTCGGCGTAAATTTAACGGTTGAAGTTAAAACCGTAAACAATAGGAATTTAGATATAAACTGCAAAATCCCCAGATGCTTTATTGCGTTTGAAGATTTAATAAGAAAGTGCGTTCAAGACAAATTGAAGCGCGGAAGGGTTGATATCTTCGTTTCTTTTTCGGACGTAAGGGAAAAGCAACGCCCCATAGTTGTAGATTATGCGCTTGCCGAAAGTTACGTTCGTGCGGCGAAAAGTCTTTCCGAAAGATTTGGTGTCGAAAACGATTATTCGGTGTCAGACCTTATTAGAACGCAAGGTATTGTAGAAGAAGAAAACGCAACCGAAGATTATTCGGAATTCGAAACCGCATTGAAAGAAACGGTGTATGCCGCTTTGGATAAGTTGAACGAAATGCGTAAAACCGAAGGCGAAAAACTCGTTGCGGATATAAAAAGCCGTATGGCTACGATAAAAAGTATCGTGGATGAAATCGCAAAGCGTGCGCCGCTTGTAAAAGAAGATTATTCCGCTAAACTTAAAGAGCGTATAACCGAGTGTCTAGGCGAAGTCAATTACGACGAAGCAAGGCTTTTAAACGAAGTCGCATTTTTTGCGGATAAATCTAATATAGACGAAGAAGTTACCAGATTGTATTCGCATATATCGCAATTTTATAAACTTGCGGATACCGAAGGCGCAGGTAAGCAAATAGACTTCCTTATTCAGGAATTCAACAGGGAAGCGAATACCATTTGTTCTAAGGCGAACGATATTACAATAACTAATTGCGGACTTAACCTTAAATGTGAAATCGAAAAAATAAGAGAGCAAATACAAAACTTAGAATAATTTACGAGGGGATAAGTAAGTATGAAACACAATTTATTCGTATTGTCGGGACCGTCCGGCGTGGGGAAAGGTACGCTTGCCCGTATGCTTATAGACAGGAATCCCGAAATAGTTATCAGCGTTTCTTGTACGACCAGAAAGCCGAGAGAAAACGAGCACGACGGCAAAGATTATTTCTTTATGACTAAGGAAGAATTTTTGAAAAAGGCTAACGCAGGCGGATTTTACGAGTATTCGGAGCATTTCGATAATTTTTACGGAACGCCCAAAGATTACGTTGAAGAAATGTTGCAAACTAAAGACGTGCTTTTGGAAATCGACGTAAACGGCGGGGAACTTGTTAAAAAACAAAACCCGAACGCAATACTTATATTTTTGAAGCCGCCGTCGATAGAAGAACTCCGCAACAGGCTGGTAAAGCGCAATACGGAAACTTACGAAAAGATTGAAAAACGCCTTCAACGCTTGGACTATGAGTATTCTATGGAAAAAGATTACGATTACGTCGTTGTGAACGACGACCTTGAACAAGCGTACGACGAAATTATAAAAATTATAGCAAAAAGTAAAGGAGAGTAGAATTATGATACAAGAACCGCCTATTGACGTACTTGCTCAAAAAGTAGGCTGCAAATACGCACTTTGCGTAGTTGCGTCCAAAAGGGCAAGACAACTTTTGGAACAAGCACAAAATCAAGGGATGACTGAACTTCCCGGTAACAAAAAAGCGCTTTCGGTTGCCGCTCAAGAAATTTACGACGGCAAATTGATAGCGGTTAAAGACTGAAGTTAACGCTTAACCTGCCGTAGAAATTTTCACGGCAGGTTTGCGGAACGCATCGGTTTTTTACGTAATGTGTTCAGGCTTTTTGCACTGAACATATTTTGTTTTTTACGGAGTGCTATATGTATGCCGACGTTATCGTAGATATTGCCAGTAGCGAACTCGATAGAATTTTCGAATACTATTACGACGGAGCGGACCTTTCGTCAGGCGACAGGGTGTCCGTTCCTTTTGGTATGAAAAAAACGGACGGAATAGTAATAAACGTAAAAAACGACAGCGTTTACGATAAAAATAAAATAAAGCCGATTATTTGCAAGTTGGACGAAGTCCCTGCGCTTACTAAGGAAAGCGTTGCGCTTTCGGAATATATCGTAAAAAAGTTTTTCGTAACAAGGGCAAGCGCATTGCGGTTGTTTTTACCGTCCGAAATGCGTAAAGGCAAAGTAAAGGAAAAAACGGTAAGATATTGCAATCTTAATACCGATAATCCCCAAAAAGAAGCCGATTCTTTAAGGAAATCCGCAGTTAAGCAAAAACAAGCGCTGTTATATTTGGCGGAAACAAAAAAGGAAAAGACTTCGCTTTTGAACGAAAAATTCGGTTCTACGGCGGTAAACGCCTTAATAAAATCGGGGCTTGTAACAATTACCGAAGAAAGGGATGTTCGTAAACCCTATGAAGCGTTGCAAAGCGAAGATAAAAACATAGAACTCACGCCCGACCAACTTTCGGTTATAAAAAGCGTAAAAGAAACGAAAAAAAAGGTAACTTTATTGCACGGCGTGACGGGCAGCGGAAAAACCGAAATTTATTTAAATCTTATAAAAAGCGTTTTAAGCGAAGGCAAAACTGCGATAATGCTTGTTCCTGAAATTTCGCTTACGCCG
This sequence comes from uncultured Clostridia bacterium, assembly GCA_964568155.1. Taxonomy (GTDB): domain Bacteria; phylum Bacillota; class Clostridia; order Christensenellales; family Borkfalkiaceae; genus UMGS775. The sequence continues at coordinate 4,845 of CAZMOQ010000027.1, forward strand.
CAAATGCTCAGGCAACTGAGAACCCGTTTCGGCGACGCTTGCGCAATAATGCACAGCGGACTTACCGCAGGCGAAAGATTCGATGAATGGTGGAGAATGCGTAGCGGCGAGGCTAAAATAGCGATAGGCGCAAGGAGTGCAATATTCGCTCCGCTTGAAAACGTAGGGCTTATAATAATCGACGAAGAACATGACGGCAGTTATAAAAGCGAAAGCGCACCTAGATACGAAACTTTGGAAGTAGCAAAATTCAGAGCGGAATATAACGGGGCAAAAATACTTTTGGGCAGCGCAACCCCGTCGGTCGAAACTTATTTGAAAGCAAAAAACGGCGAATATAATTTTACCGAACTTACCGAGCGTGTAAACGGCAAATCTTTGCCGAAGATAGAAATTTCGGATATGCGCAAGGAAGTGCGCAGGGGCAATAATTCTCCCTTTTCTTCGGCACTCAAAGAAGAACTTAAAAACACGTTGGAAAGCGGCAACCAAGCGATAATATTCCTTAATCAAAGGGGGTATTCCAAAACGGTTATATGCACCGAGTGCGGATACGTGCCCAAATGCGAATCTTGCGACGTTTCGCTTACCTATCATATGGAAGATAACGCTTTAAAATGCCATTATTGCAACGCTAAATATAAAATGTTCGAAGTATGCCCTAATTGCGGCAGTAAGTTTATTCGTTACGGCGGCGCAGGTACGCAAAGGGTGGTTATAGAACTGCAAAAACTTTTCCCTAAGGCAAGAATTTTGCGTATGGATAGGGATACCACGCAAACAAAGGAAGGTCATTTTAAAATACTTAACGAATTTTCGGAAAGAAAAGCCGATATTTTGGTAGGCACGCAAATGATAGCAAAGGGGCACGATTTCCCTGCTGTAACTTTGGTAGGTATTCTCGACGCCGATATGAGTTTGCATTTTTCCGACTACCGTAGCGGAGAAAGAACTTTTCAACTTTTAACGCAGGTGGCAGGCAGAAGCGGTAGGGCAGGCAGTCAAGGTAAGGTGGTTTTACAAACTTATCAACCTGAAAACAACGTGCTTGCTTATGCGGTGGCGTACGATTATAAAGGCTTTTTCGAAAACGAAATTTCGCTTAGAAAAGCAACGGGATTTCCGCCGTTTGCGGATATAATAAGGGTGCTTGTTTCGGGCGAGAACGAAGAATCGACTAAGGCTTTACTGAAAGTCGTTTACGAAGAAATAAACGAAGTTTATAAAAACAACAGGGAAGAATTTATATTTTTCGGTTGTATGAAAGCGCCCATAAAAAAATTGCAAAACAAATTCCGTTATCAGATACTTATGCGCAGTTCGCTGAATACTCTTTATGATGAAATTAGCGAAATTTGCTTAAAATATAAAAATAAAAACGTGCGGTTGGACGTGGAAGTCAACCCGAATAATCTTACGTAAAAAGGAGAGAACGATGGCTATAAGAAACATAGTGCAACTCGGCGACGACGTTCTTCGCAAAAAATGTTTTGAAGTTACCGAAATCGACGATAAATTACGTCAGTTGCTGGACGATATGAAGGAAACTTTGAAAAACGCCGAAGGCGCAGGACTTGCAGGTCCGCAAGTCGGCGTTCTTAAAAGAATTTTCGTAGTGGACGTGGAAGAAGGTTATTTTGAGTTTATAAACCCCGTTATAGTGTCTACTAAAGGGATACAGGTCGGGCAGGAAGGTTGCCTTTCCGTAAAGGGCAAGTACGGCACGGTCGAAAGACCTAGAGTCGTAGTAGTTACCGCTTTGGACAGGTACGGCAAGCCTTTTAGAATTAAGGCTAAAGATTTCTTCGCAAAAGCGATTTGTCACGAAAACGACCATTTGGACGGAATTTTATATATAGACAAAGCAACCGAGATAGTAAAGGAATAGTTTAAATGAATATAGTTTATTTCGGCACGCCCGATTTTGCGGTAAAACCGCTTGAAAAAATAATAGAAGCAGGCTATACCGTGTCGGCTGTGGTTACCAACAAAGATAAACCCGTCGGAAGAAAACAAATTTTAACGCCGTCGGCGGTAAAGGTTTGTGCGCTTAAACACGGCATAAAAGTTTTGGAATATTCAAGCGTAAGGCGTGAAGGCGTCGAAGATTTGAAGTCTTTAAACGCCGACCTTTTTATAACCTGCGCTTTCGGGCAAATACTTTCTAAGGAAATTCTAAATATCCCTAAAATTTACACGCTCAACATTCACGGCTCTATTTTACCCGAATACAGGGGCGCTGCGCCTATACAACGGGCGGTTATAGACGGTAAAAAACAAACGGGCATAACTATTATGCGTACCGACGAGGGCATCGATACCGGCGATATAATGTTTTCACGCTACGTCGATATAGGTGAAAACGAAACCGCAGGCGAACTTTTTGATAGACTTTCGGTTTTGGGTGCGGAATGTATAATAACCGCTTTGGAAAGCGTAAAAAGCGGTTCGGCTGTTTTTGCAAAGCAAAACGACGAACTTTCTTCGTATGCAAAAATGATAGAAAAATCCGAAGGTAAGATAAATTTCAATTTATCGGCGGAGCAAATAAAAAATCTAGTCAGGGGGTTTAACCCTGCGCCGTCGGCGTATGCCGTTATAGGCGAAGAAGTTTTAAAAATTCATTCGGTAACCCTTTCGAACGGCGTCGGTAAGGCAGGCGAAGTCATTTCGGTAGGTAAAACCTTCGAAGTCGCTTGCGGCAAAGGTTCGGTAATAATAAACGACCTTACCAAGCAAGGCGGAAAACGAATGAGCGGGGACGCTTATCTCAGGGGCAGCAAAATAAAACTCGGCGATATTTTTGATTGATTATGGTAAATTGTTTTTACGATTGTTACGTTATATTAAATAAGGTTTATTCGGAAGGCGCATATCTTAAACAGGCTATAAATTCAACTTTTATAGAAGAAAAGAACCGTTCTCTTACAATAAAAACTTGTTACGGGGTTTTGGATAGGGATATAGAGTTTACCTATTATTTGCAAAAACTTACGCAAAAAAATCCTAAATTAGTTATAAGAACGGTACTTAAAATAGCATTTTATCATATCAAATATTTAAAAAAACAACCGTATGCGGTTACCGATAACGCTGTAACGCTGGTTAAAAAGTTGGGCAAAGGCGGTATGGCAGGTTTCGTGAACGCAGTTTTGCGTAAATTCGCAACGACCGAAATAAGACTTCCCGAAGATAAAATAAAAAGGCTTTCGATAGAATATTCTTATCCCGAATTTGCCGTAAAAAAACTTATAGCGCAGTATGGCAAAGACAAAGCGAAAGCGGTTATGAACTCAATCGGCGGCGAAGGCACTTTGGTTTTTAAAAAAGTAGACGGCGAAAAATATTTGCAAAATTTAAGCGTTAATTTTGAAAAAACGCCTTATAAAAACGTTTTCAAAGTGAAAAATTTTATTCGCAATTCCGATTACGATAAAGGCGTGTATACCTTTCAAAGCGTCGGTTCGGTAGCGATTTGCGAAAGCGTAGGCTCGGGCGAAAATTTATTCGACGCTTGCGCTGCGCCGGGCGGTAAAAGCGTTTATCTTGCGGATAAATTCAACTCGGTTATATCCCAAGAACTGCATCCGCATAGGGCTGAACTAATAAAAGAATACGCCGATAGAATGGGCGTTGAAAATATCGACGTAATCGTTGGCGACGCTTGCGTGTTTAATCCCGATTACGAAGATAAATTCGACGCAGTGCTTTGCGATTCGCCTTGTTCGGGCTTCGGCGTGGCTTTTGAAAACCCCGATATAAAACTCAATAAGGAAGAAAAAAACGTAAAAGAACTTTGCATTTTGCAACAAAAAATACTTGAAAACTGTTCAAAGTACGTAAAAAACGGCGGAAAACTTATATATTCGACCTGTTCTTTCTTCAAAGAAGAAAACGACGACGTCGTAAATAGTTTTTTGGGTAATAACTCAAAATTCGTTTTGGCGGAAAACAATCCCGAACTGGCGCACGTAAAAACAAAATTCGGTTGCCAGTTTTTACCCGATATTTCGGGCGGCGGTTTTTACGTTTCGGTTATGATTAAAAAATAATAAAAAATATGCGCATTTGCAAATATGAATCCGTTTAACGTTATGAAAAACATACTTTTAGACAATTCAATAGAAGAATTAAAACAAATTACGGCTGACTTTGGCTTGCCGTCTTATAGGGCTAAGCAAATTTTCGGCGAAATAAATTCGGATAAAGATTTTTGCGATATGACTGCTTTGCCTAAGGATTTACGGGTAAAACTTGCGGAAAATTTCGTTGCGAAACCTACCGAAATAATAAAAACCTTAACGTCTGTCGACGGAACGGAAAAGTATTTGTTTTCGCTTGCCGACGGCAATATCGTGGAAGGCGTTTTAATGAAGTATAAATACGGCAACACTCAGTGCGTATCGACTCAGGTCGGGTGTAGAATGAACTGTGCTTTTTGCGCTTCGGGACTTGGCGGGTTGGTTAGAAATCTTACCGCAGGCGAAATTTTATCGCAAATAGTAACCGTAAACGCAAAGGAAGGCGGAACGCTTCAAAAAAGAGCGGTTACCAACGTGGTGCTTATGGGGAGCGGAGAGCCTTTGGATAATTACGACAATGTAGTTAAGTTTATAAGGAATATTTCTTCAAAAGACGGGCTTAACGTAAGCCCTAGAAACATAAGTTTATCTACTTGCGGACTAGTGCCGCAAATCTATCGCCTTGCCGACGAAGGTTTGCCCGTCAATTTGACGATATCTTTACACTCGCCGTTCGACGATGAAAGACGGGAAATTATGCCCGTTGCAAAAAAATATAAAATAAACGATATTTTAGACGCTTGCGCAAATTACTTCGATAAGACGGGTAGAAGATATATATTCGAGTACGTTCTTATTTCGGGCAAAAACGATGAAGAACGGCACGCAAACGAATTGATAAATTTGTTAAAAGGCAAACCTTGCCACGTAAATCTTATAAGATTAAACGAAGTTAAAGAAAAGAACTTAAAGTCCGTTACTGATAAAAACGCTTACAGGTTTTTGGGGCTTTTGGAAAAGGGCGGTTTATCCGCAACTGTAAGGCGTAGAACGGGCGACGATATAGAAGGCGCTTGCGGACAACTTAGAAGAAAAGTTACGGGGGAAGAAATTTGAAAGGTCAAATAATAAATCTTCGTTCCGACGATTTTTATGCGCTTGCAAACGGAACTGTTTACCGCTTAAAAGCAAGGGGAAAACTTAAAGGAAAGGAAAGTTTGCTAGTCGGGGATTATGTAGAATTCGATAACGGCACAGTAGAAAAAGTCTTGCCTAGAAAAAACAGGTTCATACGACCTAGCGTTGCCAACGCCGACCTTATAGCGGCGGTAATTTCGCCCGTGCCCGAACCCGATTTTTTAATGCTCGATAAGTTGGTTGCGTCGGCGGTAAACGAAGAAGTCCCCGTTATTTTTATAGTAAACAAGAGCGATATTTCAAAAAGCGTTTATGAAAAAGTAAAAAACGAATATTCAGCCGTAGGTGAAATTTTTTCGGTTTCGGCAACTGAAAAAATAGGGCTTGAAGAACTTAAAACGGTGTTAAAAAATAAACTTACGGTACTTGCAGGGCAATCCGCAGTAGGGAAGTCTTCGCTTGTAAACGCCCTTTTCGGCTGTGATTTGAAGGTCGGCGAAGTCAGCGAAATAGGCAGGGGAAAACATACTACCACTTATTCCAAAATATACGAGTTCGGAGATATAAGGATAACCGATACGCCGGGGTTTGCCGTGCTGGAATCTTTTATCGAAGCGGACGATTTGAAATATTGTTATCCGGAATTTAACGAATATTTAGGCGAATGTAAATTCAGGGGCTGTTCGCATACGGGCGAACCCGATTGCAAAATAGAAGAACTTGTCGGCGAAGGTAAGATACCTTTCGGTCGGTTTGAAAGATATAAAGAAATTTATAGCGAACTTAAAAGGAGAAAAAAGTTTTATGAGTAATATAAAAATTGCGCCGTCGATATTGTCGGCGGATTTTGCCGATATGGGTAAGGACGTAAAATCCCTTGAACTTGCAGGGGCGGATTTAATCCACGCCGACGTTATGGATGGGATTTTTGTACCTAATATAAGTTTCGGTATAAAAATGGTCGCAGATATCAGGAAAAGAACGGCTTTGCCGATTGACGCACATTTGATGATTGTAAATCCCGAAAAATACGTTGAAAGATTTGCCGAAGCGGGTGCCGATATCATTACCGTTCATTACGAAGCGTGTAAGGATAATTTGTTAAACGTTTTAAAACAAATAAAAAGCGCAGGGGTAAAATGCGGCGCCGTAATCAATCCCGATACGCCCGTAGAACGTATAAAAAACGTGATAGAATATACCGATATGGTGCTGTTGATGAGCGTTTTTCCCGGTTTCGGCGGTCAAAAATTTATCGAAAGCGTTTTGCCTAAAATAGAAGAAACCGCAAGGCTTATAAAAGCAACGGGAAAGGATATAGATATAGAAATCGACGGCGGTATTACGGCGGATAACGTTTCAGCCGTAAAAAACGCAGGCGCAAACGTTATAGTCGCAGGCAGCACGGTGTTTAAAGCACCCGATAGAAAAGAAATTATCGAAATATTAAGGGGTCAGGCATAATTTAAAAAAAACTTCCGTACAATGTAATATGCAGTCCTTTTTTGGCGCAGTATAGGAGATTTTTTATATGAAGATTTATTGCGTAAAACCACCTAAACCGATAAGATTTATTATAAAATTATTTTTCAAAAAACG
>CAZMOQ010000028.1:0-10367 GCA_964568155.1 uncultured Clostridia bacterium
TCAAACAACGCTTTTTCTATAACTCCGCCGCCGATACATTTTTCGCCGTCGTAAAATACGGCAAACTGCCCTTCGGTAATGGCACGCTGTTTTTCTTTAAATTCCACTTTTATACCGTCGTCTAAAATATACACCCTGCAACCTTGTTCGGGTTGACGATACCTGAATTTTGCAGTGCAATCGAAAACTTTTTCTTTTGGCGGAAAGGGTATCCAGTTGACGCTTTTCATATAAAGTCCCGAAGAATAAAGCCGAGTTTCTTCCCCGTGCGCAACGTATAACACGTTGTTTTTCAAATCCTTTTCGATAACGAACCATCTACCTTCGTCGTTCTTTTGACCGCCGATATTAAGCCCCTTCCTTTGACCTATGGTATAATACATAAGCCCCAAGTGTTCCCCGAGAACTTTTCCGTCATAAGTTTTTATCAAACCTTTTTTATTAGGTATATAATTTTGCAAAAACTGTCTGAAATTTCTTTCACCTATAAAACAAATACCCGTGCTGTCCTTTTTTTCAGCAGTCGCCAAACCGTATTTTTCGGCGATTTTTCTAACTTCGGGTTTTTCTAATTTCCCTAGCGGAAACAACACCCCGTCGAGTTGGTCTTGCGAAAGTTGATTTAAAAAATACGTTTGGTCTTTGTTTTGGTCTTTTGCCTTAAGCAAATAATGCACGCCGTTTTCGTGCGAAATATCGCAATAATGCCCCGTTGCGATATAATCCGCCCCGAGTTGCTTTGCGTATTCCTTAAAAGGTCCGAACTTAATTTCCCTATTGCATAAAACGTCGGGGTTAGGGGTTCTACCTGCGTTGTATTCTTCCAAAAAACAGGAAAAAACCCTGTCCATATATTCTTTTGCGAAATTTACAGTATAATAAGGCACGCCGATAAGATTTGCAACCCTTCTGACGTCTGCGTAATCTTCTTCGGCGGTACAGCAACCGTTTTCGTCGGTTTCTTCCCAGTTTTGCATAAACAAACCGATAACGTTATAACCTTGTTCTTTTAAAAGCAATGCGGCAACCGAACTATCGACGCCGCCGCTCATACCCACAACTACCGTTTTCATACAACGTAATTTTAATAAATAATATTAAATAATTCCTTTTTTATTTGGTGAGTTCTTTAGTTTCCCTTGCAATAGAAAGTTCTTCGTTAGTGGGAACTACAAGTACCTTTACTTTAGAACCTTTTTTGCTTAGTTCGCCTACGCCGCTAGCGTAAGTTTTATTTGCGTTTTCGTCAAAATCTACACCGAGGTAGGACATATCTTCCATAACAAGGCTACGGATAAGTTCGGAATGTTCGCCTATACCGCCCGTAAATACGATAGCGTCGACGCCGCCCAAAACTGCGGCAAACGAACCCACGTACTTTTTAACTCTATATGCAACCATTTCAAGCGCAAGTTTAGCCCTTTCGTTACCATTTTCGGCTGCGGCGGTAAGGTCACGGCAATCGCTTGAAAGTCCGCTTATACCGAGCATACCGCATTTTTTGTTGAGATAATTAACGACTTCCGCACCCGTAAGACCTAACTTCTCTCTCATAAATTCTACTGCGGCGGGGTCGATATCACCGCTACGTGTGCCCATAACCAAACCTTCGAGCGGAGTGAAGCCCATAGTGGTATCCATACACTTACCGTCTTTAACTGCGGATATAGAAGAACCGTTACCCAAGTGGCAAATAATTATTTTTGCGTCTTTTTTACCTAAAATCTTAGCGGTTTCTTCAGAAACGAACTTGTGCGAAGTTCCGTGAAAACCGTACTTTCTTACCTTATGTTCCTGATATACTTCGTAAGGGATTCCGTACATATATGCTTTGGGCGGCATAGTGGAATGGAAAGTGGTATCGAACACGGCAACCATAGGTACGCCGGGCATAACTTCCCTGCAACTCTTTATGCACGCAATGTTACCGGGCATATGTAAAGGTCCGAGTTCGATATTCTTTTCGCAAATCTTTATAACTTCGTCGTCGATTACCACCGAACTGTGGAAATCTTCGGCAGAGTGAAGAACCCTGTGCCCTACGGCTGAAATTTCGCTTATATCCGAAAGTGCGCCGTTTTCCTTATCGAGCATCGCTTTAAGAACTAATTCCATCGCTTCTTTATGCGTGGGCATATCTTGCTTAACTACGATTTGCTTGCCGTCAAAAGTCTTTTGGGTAAGCATACTGCCTTCAAAAGTAATTCTTTCGCATAAACCTTTTAAGATAACGCTTTCGTCAGCCATATCGATAAGTTGATATTTAAGGGACGAACTACCTGCGTTTATTACTAAAATTTTCATATTAAAAACTCCTTATTCCTGCGCTTGTAAAGCGGTAATTGCAACCGCCGCAACGATATCTTCTTCCTTGCAACCCCTTGAAAGGTCGTTGATAGGTTTAGCAAAACCTTGACATACAGGACCTATTGCCATAAAACCGCCAAGCCTTTCGACAAGTTTGTAACCTATATTGCCTGCATCAAGGTCGGGGAATACGAATACGTTCGCTTTACCTGCAACGGGCGAATTCGGCGCTTTGAGTTTTGCTACCGAAGGAACTAAAGCGGCGTCGAATTGAAGTTCGCCGTCGGCTATAACTTCGGGTGCGATTTCCTTAAGTTTTTCAACTGCTAATCTAACCTTATCTACGTCGGCGTGTTTTGCGCTGCCCTTAGACGAATGAGAAAGCAAAGCGACTCTGGGTTCTATGCCTGCGATTTTTTTAGCCGATTCGGCAGACGCTATTGCGATATAAGCAAGTTCTTCCGAAGTCGGGTTTTGGTTTATTCCGCAATCGCCGAATATAAGAACGCCGTCGTTGCAATATTGATTTCCGCCTGCAGGGGGAATCATAAGGAAGTAACTCGATACCAAAGGAACACCCTTTGCGGTTTTTACTATTTGAAGTCCCGGTCTTAACGTGTTGGCCGTAGAATGGCAAGCACCCGAAACTAAGCCGTCGGCGTCGCCTGCTTTAAGCATAAGTACGCCGAAATACGTGTTGTCGCAAGCATACTTGTTTGCTTCTTCTTCGGTCATTCCCTTTGCCTTACGCAATTCGTAAAGCAAGTTAGCGTATTCCGCTCTCTTTTCGCTTGTAGCGGGATTGATTATCTTAACGCAAGAAAGGTCTACGTCAGGATTGTTTTTCTTTATTTCCGATTCGTCGCCCAGTAAAACGATTTTGGCGATGCCTTCCTTAGCGGAAGCCGCCGCAGCCCTTACTACCCTTGAATCTTCGCCTTCGGGTAAAACGACGGTTTTACCTAATTCTTTGGCTTTTGCCATAATTTGATTAAGAATATCAGCCATTTTCATTCTCCTTAGAAAAAAACTTTATTTTTTTTTGATTTTGGTATATAATTTATGTTAGGCGGAAAATCGTAAACAACGATAAATCCGCAAACGATTATATACTTATAAAGTTTATCACAAAAAACGTAAAAAGTAAAACTATTAACGAGGTATTTTATGAAAATTTGCGCCGTAGTCGCCGAATACAATCCTTTGCACAACGGACACGTCAGACTGTTAACGCATATAAAAGAAGAACTTAACGCCGATAAAATAATAGTAATTATGTCGGGCGATTTTTGCGAACGGGGCGAAAACGCCGTTTTGGATAAATATACCAGGGCAAAACACGCTATTTACGCAGGTGCGGATATGGTAATAGAATTGCCGACTGTTTTCAGCGTGGCAAACGCCGAAATTTTCGCTACGGGCGCAGTAAAACTGTTAAACGATTCGGGAATAGTAAATAGTTTGTGTTTCGGCGTGGAATCGGGCGACGCAAACACTTATCTTTGCGCTGCGAAGGCAATGCTTAACGAAACAAAAGAATTTAAAAAAATACTTAAAAAGCATTTAGACACGGGCGTTTCCTTAGCAAAAGCAAAATTCAACACGGTAAAAGAACTTTCCCTGCCCGACTTGGACGAAAATTTAGTATCTTCGCCGAACAACGTGCTTGCTTTGGAATACACCAAAGCGATAATAAAACTCGGCGCCGAAATAGAAATAAGTCCTTATTTAAGAAACACTTCTCATAACGACGAAAAACTTTATAAAAACTTAACCAGCGCTCAAAGTATTCGCCTTATGTTGGAACAAGGTTATAAAAGAAAGGTAAAAAGCGTTATGCCAAAATACGTATTTAACGATTTACCTAAATTTACGCCTAACTTTAAGCCCTATATAGTTTCGTCGTTGATAACTTCCTCGGCGGAAGAATTAGCAAAAACCCCCGATTGCAGCGAAGGTCTTGAAAACAGAATAAAAGCGCTTTTAAAAACCAACGCCGATTACGACGAACTTATAGAAAAGACTTCGACTAAGCGGTATACTAAGGCAAGGATTCGCCGAATAATGCTTGCTAATTTTTTGAAAATAGAAGAAGATTTCGTATTCAAATGCTTAAAATCTCCGCTATACTTGAAAGTGCTTGCTACAAATTCGACCGATTTGCTTGCGGAATTAAAAAGCAAATCCGCCGTACCCGTATTAACCAGAAAATCCGACTATAATTTGCTTGATAAAACCGCTTTGGAATGTTTTGAAAAAGACGTAACAGCAAACGACGTATACGGACTTATAACGGGCAACCGCAAAAACGAATTTTATACACAAATAATAGATAAATTAGATTAACTAAAAAATTAGCGGTTCGTTTTCTATGAACCGCTATTTTATTACTTATAAACTTTATTAGTCTTTCAAACTGTTGCCCAAATAAGTGCCGAATGTGGAAGGCTTTTTTCTTTCAGGCTTTTCGCCGAAATTTTTTCTTCCGCCTTTATCGTTTCTTCCCTTAAAATTCTTTCTATCCGAATTTTTCTTTTCGTAAGGCTTCTTTTCGTTGGGGATTATAACTACCCTGCGGTTAGGTTCTCTGCCTTCGCTGGTAGTGGTAACTTTATCGTTCGATGCGAGAGTAGAATGAATAACTCTCCTTTCGTAAGGGTTCATGGGTTCTAAAGAAACGTCCCTGCCTTGACGAACCGCTTTATCGGCGAGTTTGTTTGCAAGATTTATTAAGGTTTCTTCTCTTTTTGCTCTGTATTCTTCGCAATCGACTACAACTCTTTTATACTTTTCGTTACCGATGTTTGCTACTGCGCCTGCAAGATTTTGCAAAGCGTCTAAAACTTCACCCCTGTAACCTATTACCGAAGCCGACGACGTGGTTATAATGTTTATGTTTACGTTTTCGCCTTCTTCTTTAAGTTCGGCTTTTGCGGTTACGTTGATTTTTTCAAACAAACCGTCCAAAAACTTAGCCGCCCTTTCGCCACCACTGAGAGCGCTTTCTACTTCGACAACCGCTTCTTTTTTAATCTTGCCGAACCAACCTTTTTCTTCTTCGCTTACAACGGTGATTTTTGCTTGTTCTTCGGTTATATCGAAGTGTTGTAAACCGTTTTTGATAGCGTCCGCTACCGTCTTTCCTGTAAACTGCATACTTTTTTCTCCTTTTATATACAAAAGCGTATCGCTTTTTTTACTTTTTTACTTTCTATAACCCCTTGAATATTCGGTTGCTTCTTTCTTCTTTTTTTCTCTGTTGATTTGGATATCTACCATTTTATTTATAAGCAGCGTCGACAACAAACTCGATAGCGTGCTGGTTATAATGTAAAGCGAGAACGCAGCCGTGTACATAAATGCGAATACCGCCATCATTATAGGCATAATCCACATCATCATTTTTTGTTGTTGCATCGCTTGCCCGTCTACGCTTTGAAGTTCCATTTGCGCCTTATTGCTTTTCATAGAAATAAGTTGCATAAGTAACGAAGAACCTGCCGTTAAAAGAACCAAAATAAAATATCCGTTGGGTTCGCTTTTTTCCTTATCTAATTTAGCGGTCAAATTATAATATTGTTCTTCGTCGCTGAAATTATAATTTACTAGTTTATATTTAGAGTTAAAAGATTTATACGTGGAATAAACGGGGTGTTCGAACGCACTGTCGGGCATCCAAATATTGCTTACCCACAAAAAACTTTCGTTTTCTTCCCTAAATTTATCGGCGGAAGCAGTTTGCCTTACGTCGGTAATAAATTTCTTAAAATTATCTTCGTTATCTTCAAAAGAGTTTTTTGTTAAAAATTCCGTATATTTAGCGTATACACCGTCTATTTTTAAATATTTTTCTTTATCTATATCCGCATTGCTGAAAGTAAAATCTTTTTTAATTCCGTCTTCTTCAACGTAATTATATTTTATCGTCGTATAAGAATCTTCGGTGCTTACCGAAACGTCATTACCGCTATAATTTACAATTAACTTCAATTCGTCTTGCTTTTCAGTTGAAAGTTCGGTTATTTCTTTAATATTTATAACGAATTTACCTTCTTTATCGTGATAAATATACTTAGTTTCGCCGTCGGAAACATCTTTTATACCTTCGTCTATAACTGCGTTGTAAGAAGTATTCATATTATAAAGATACTTAACGTTTTGATAATTAGAATACGAACTGAAAGAGTTAAGAACTATTATAAAGAAAACCAAAGTTACAATGGTAGGCAAACAAGAACTGAACATAGAATATCCGTTTTGCTTATAAAGCGCCATCATTTTTTGATTATATTTATCTTTATCGTTTGCGTACTGCTTTTGCAACTTTTCAAGTTGAGGACGCATTTCTTCCATTTTAAGCGAATTCTTTCTCATAGACGCCCTAGATAAATAATCCATAGGGAAAGAAATCAATTTAAGCGCAAGGGTAAAAACGATAACCCCTAACGCAATCGACGGAAAAAGATTTATAAATTTTGCTATCAAGCCCGTAAGACCTGAAACCGACGGGCTTTTAAATGTATAATAACCTACGCCGGTTAAAATATTAGTTAAATTCATTATTTAATATACCCACTTTACTATGCTTTTTTTATCGGGAACTTTATCAAAACCGCCCTTTGAAAAAGGATTGCAACGCAAAATCCGCCAAACCCCCAACAATATACCTTTTATTACGCCGTGTTTTTGTATCGCTTCTATGGCGTACTGAGAACACGTAGGCGTGTAGCGGCATTTGTTTCCGAGTAGCGGAGATATAAATTTCTGATAAATTTTTATAAGAAATATGCTTACGGTTTTAAACATTTTAAATAAAGTTATTCTTTTTAAGAATATATTCGACGCATCTTGAAAATTCTTTTAAAGAATATTCTTCTTTTACTTTCGGTATAAAAACAAAAAAGAAGTTTCCTTTTATTTGCGTCAAATACGGGCGAAACGCTTCTCTCATTAACCTTTTAATTCTATTTCTTTTAACGCTGTTTCCGTGTTTTTTGCTTACCGCATAACCCACTTTAAAACAGTCTGCATTAAAATAAACCAAAGTTAAACTGTTAGAAAAAACCCTCTTTCCTTTTCTGAACACCTTTTCAAAGTCTTGACTTCTTTTTAATCTGTATTCCAAAAAAATTTACGCTTCCTTTTTAAATTACGCAGAAAGTTTATGACGACCCTTGTTGCGTCTTCTCTTAAGTACGTTTCTACCGTCTTTAGTTTTCATTCTTTTTCTGAAACCGTGAACCTTGCTTCTTTGTCTTTTCTTGGGTTGATAAGTTCTTTTCATGATATATCCATCCTTTTATTGTATATTTTCGTATTTTACGCTACTGTTTATTATATTTTATATTTTAATCTTTGTCAATCGATTTAAGCATTTATTCTTACAGGAAGTACCAAATATAAGAATTCGTCGCCCGAAAACGGCTTAATTACGCACGGCGCTATGGGCGAATTGAAATGCATATTTATAAAATCGTCGTCTATTATTCTTAAAAATTCCGCTATATACTTGCTGTTGAATGCTATAAGCACGTCTTTACCGCCCATATTTACAGGGATAGTTTCGTTTACGTTACCTATTTCAGACTTTGCGGTAACTTCTATATTATTTTCCTTAATATCTAATTTTACGACGCTTAACCTGTCAGTTCTCGCTAAAATAGAAGCCCTTTCTACGCTGGTTTGCAACGTTTTGGTATTTACCCTTACTTCTGTAACGAATTCGGTAGGAATTATCTGCCTGTAATTTATAAATTCGCCTTCTAATAATCTTGAAATAAGCGTAGTGCCTTCGGATTGTATCATAAGCGTATTTTTTTGCAAGATAATTTTTATATCTTCTTCGTCCTTTTCCAAAAGCCTTGAAATTTCAATCAAAGTTCTTGAAGGTATTATTGCTTTGAATTCGCCCGAAAATTCTTTTACGTTCTTTTTGCAAACGGACATTCTAAACCCGTCCAAAGCAACGGCGGTAACTCTGCCGTCGGCAATTTCAAACAAAACGCCTTTAAGTATAGGTCTGCTGTCGTCTTGAGAACAAGCGAATACCGTTTTGCTTATTTGATTTTTAAAATCGCCTTGATTTAAGATAAAATAATTTTCATTTAAATTTTTATCTATTTTAGGAAATTCTTCGGCAGGATAAACTTGCATTTCGCTTTCGGAATCCGAATATTTAATTTTTAACTGACCGTTATCGAATCTTGAAAGTTCAACTTGTTCTTTTTCCAACTTTTTAACGAATTCCGCAAAATACTTACCCGTAACTACGGTTTCGCCTTCCATTAAAACTTCCGCCCTTATAACCTTTTCTATGGTAAGTTCGGTATCGGTCGCTATAAGCGTCAAAGTATCCCCTTCCGCTTTAAGAAAAATACCTTCCAAAACAGGGTTTGTTTTCTTTACGCCCAAAGCCTTGCTTACTTTTAATACTGCATCTGATAAATCTAATCCGTCACAAATAAGTTTCATAATAAAACACCGCTAATTATATAATAAATCTTTAAACATATATATTATACAGTAATAGACAAAAAAAATCAATTGTTTGGTAAAATTTAAAAGGTTTTATTTTTACGATTTTTTGATATGTTTAAATTATTTATTTAAATTTAAATGAAGTATATATAGTAGTATGTGTGTAGAAATGTTGACAACTATTAAAAACACAGTAAAACAGTATACTTTTAAAGTTGATAGTTTGTGTAAATAAAGTTGATAAATTTTTTATTTTGTGTTAAAATCTCAATATGAAAGAATTTTTTGAAAAATACGGAATAGAAATTTCCGATGAAAAATTTAATAAATTTGAAAAATATTATAATCTTTTGATAGAATATAATAATAAATTCAACATAACCGCCATTACCGAGAAAAAAGATGTTTTTATTAAACATTTTATCGACAGTTTGTTGTGTATAAAAAAAATAGGCTGTGGAAAAATGATAGATATAGGTTCGGGCGGTGGATTTCCCGCTTTGCCTATAAAAATTATGAGAGACGATTTAGACTTAACTCTTTTAGAAGCGACGGGTAAAAAGTGCCTTTTTTTGGAAACGGTAGTTAAAGAATTAGATTTAAAAAACGTTACTGTTTTGAACGGACGTGCCGAAGATTTTGCAAAAAATCCCAAATATAGAGAAAATTTCGATATTTGCACGGCAAGGGCTGTTGCAAGGCTTAACACTCTTTGCGAATATACTTTACCGTTCGTAAAAGTAGGCGGAACTTTTATAGCGTTTAAAGGCGAAGCGAGCGAAGAATTAAAAGAAGGGGAAAACGCAATAAAAATTCTCGGCGGCAAAAGTGAATTTGTGGATAACCTTTATTTAGAAGACGCAAAAAGAGATATAATATTTATTAAAAAAATAAAAGAAACTCCTTCGAAATATCCAAGGGGTAACGGAAAGGAGCGAAAAAATCCGTTGTGAAAGATATAAACGAATGTGTTGCGGTAACGGGGCATAGAATAGTTAAAAAGGATTTCAACGAAGAAGAACTTGAAAAAGAAATAAACTTACTTATAGAAAAAGGTTGCAAATATTTTTTCGTTGGTATGGCTTTGGGGTTTGACAGTCTTTGTTTTGAAATTCTTTATAAACTTAAAAAGAGCAAAAATATAAAAATAATAGCGTGTTTGCCGTGTAAAGAACAAGATTCTTTATGGAATTCGGTTCAAAAAGAAACTTACCGCAAAAATTTAAATAATGCGGACGAAATAGTTATAATGTCCGATAAATACGATTGCGCTTGTATGCAAAAAAGAAACCGTTATATGGTGGATAACAGCGCATACTTGATTGCATACGTATACCGTTCGAGCGGCGGTGCGTACAATACCGTAAAATATGCGGTTGAAAAAAACAAAAATGTTATATATATAAAGTAAAAAAGAATTTGCAAAAACCGCAAATTCTTTTTTTTATCAATGACACAGTTTTAATTATTATTACCTGTCATTATGAAGTCCGTCGGTTTATCGACGGACGAAGAATCTTACGGCATTACTTGTCGGCTATTGTAAGGCTATACCACTTGCATTTTAGATACTTCGACAGGCT
>CAZMOQ010000028.1:10467-11556 GCA_964568155.1 uncultured Clostridia bacterium
GGCTATTGTAAGGCTATACCACTTGCATTTTAGATACTTCGACAGGCTCGTTTCACTCGCCTGCTCAGTATGACACAGGAGAACGACAGTCCTTGCAAACCTGCTCAGTATGACAATAAACTTGTCATTCTAGAGTATTATTCCTGTCATTCTGAGTTCGCTACTGCGAACGAAGAATCTAATAATTTTTTAGACACTTCGTAAGTAGGGCTATGGGGCAAGGCTCAGCGTGACAAAGTTTGAAATTTTTTATATTGTTATTTTTTTAGTATTTATAAGGTTTTAATTTTGATACAAAAAAGGCGAGAATGCCAAAGTTTTGACATTCTCGCTTTTTCAACACATTTTATTAGGAGCATAAGTTGTGTAAAAAATATACAAATCGTAAAATTTCGTTAAAAATAATTATCTAATAACGTCTACGCCGACGAATTGACGTAAAACTTCGGGAACGGTAACAGAACCGTCAGCGTTTTGATACTGTTCTACCAAAGCAGGCATAATACGGCTGGTTGCAAGCCCCGAACCGTTAAGTGTATGCAAATAATTTACTTTGCCCGTCTTTGCGTCTCTATATTTAGTATTGTTTCTTCTTGCTTGATAATCGTTTGCGTTGGAAACCGAACTTACTTCTTTATAAATTCCCATACTCGGAATCCATACTTCTATATCGTAAGTACGTGCCATAGAAGCGGAGCAATCGCCTGCGGCTAGTTTGCTTATTCTAAAGTGCAAACCTAATTTTTCCATAAGGCTTGCCGCTTTGTTTACTAATTCTTCAAACGCTTTGGGGCTGTCTTCGGGTTTTGCGTATTGAACCATTTCCACTTTGTTGAATTGATGTCCCCTTATCATACCCCTTTCTTCGGCTCTATATGAACCTGCTTCCTTTCTGTAACACGGGGTATAAGCGAAGAACTTCATAGGCAATTTACTTTCGTCTATAATTTCGCCTGCATACATATTTACCAAAGCCGTTTCAGCCGTCGGCAATATAAATTGAGATTTGGTTTTGTCTTCAGCGCCGCCTATCCAGTAAACTTCGTCTGAAAATTTAGGAAACTGACCTGCGCCGAAACCGCAGTTATA
>CAZMOQ010000029.1:0-11504 GCA_964568155.1 uncultured Clostridia bacterium
AGGCGGAACACCAATATCAAATCGATGATACTTATCAAGACCTGCCTCCATCTTAAATTCCACTTTCTTTTTGCCTTTATTATCTTCGCCACCAAACACATCTCCACCAGAATTAAAACCTTGCGCCCATTTATCTTTACTAAAAGGCATATTTGCAACGATACAGTCAAACTGCATCAAGTTACCATCACCATCAAGATGTTGAGGATTAGCAAGCGTATCGCCCCAAGCAATTTTAGCATCCATTACGTTATGAATAAACATATTCATTCTTGCCATACTAATCGACGAGTTTGTAAGTTCTTGTCCATAGATTTGAACTTTATCAAATCCACCTTTTCTTGCAGCACGAATAAGAAGCGAACCGGAACCACAGGTTGGGTCGTAAATTCTTTCGCCGGGTTTCGGGTCTACTATATTTGCCATTACTTCAGAAACTTCTTGCGGAGTAAAGAACGACCCCGCTTTTTTCCCTGCCATAGTAGCAAATTCGCCAATCATATACTCATAAGCGTCACCTACGATATCTGCAGAAACTCTACCATCTTTTACTTCTATTTGACTAGGACGTAAATCAAGGTTTACAAAATCTTGCAAAAGAGTACGTAGCAACGGATTCTTTTGCTCTTTTTTGCCGAGATTTGCCTCACTATTAAAGTCTATACCACGAAAAATTCCTGCCAAAATAGGGTTAGTGTTTTCAATGCCGTCAAGCGCCTCGCTAATCTTATTACCGATATCAACAGCGTTACGGTTTTTATAAAGGTAATCAAAAGTAAATTCTTCTTTTAATATGTAAGGAAGGTTGACAATTTGTCTTTCAAGTCTAATTCCACTATATTCTTGTTCAAGTTGTTCTTTTTTTTCCTTAAAATTGTCCGACAAATATTTTACGAACAACATTGAAAGCACATAATCTTTATAATTAGATGCATCAATAGAATCCCTAAAAGTATCTGCCGCCGACCAAAGTGTATTTTTTATATCTTCAAAAGTAGTCATTTTATTTTCTCCTTATTTCGTTAAATTTTTCAATCTATATTCTAACTGTTGTTTTTCTTTTATGAGTAATTGCAAATACAGTTTTTTTCTCTCTTTTTCAAACCACCAGAGTTCGCCTATTGCTTTCTGCTTTTCAATCGGTGGCAAGTCACCAACGTCAAACTCGTCAAAACACTTCCTATTTATTGCCGTCAATATAGCACCCGCTGTATCTTTATAGAGTTTACTCAAATCTCTTTCCAAAATATATGCCAAATATTTTGAATTCAACTTACTACAACTTCTTACAATTATAAGATTTTGTCCTATATAAGCATCTATCTTTTCGGAAACATAATTCACAAACTGCGGCTGTATTCTTTTTATAATTATATCACCGATTTCTATCTTACAAAATGGATTGGTTTTAAACTCATATTCAGTTTTTATTTCCGTTATAACGTTTTCCTCTTGCAAGAATGCCGGATATATCCAATCAGCCGTTACATCTACTCCTTTATCCGGGAAAGAAAATATTATTTCCGCTACTTCTTTTAACAACATTGTAACTCCTTAATTTAAGTTAAGGGCACTAGGAACCCCTAACTATTTTGATTAATCTAATTCGCCAAGATTATCAGCCTTTTTGTTATTCCCGTCCGTTCTTAAGTACTCGTTATTAACAACGAGAACTTCCGCACCTGAAAACCAAACACCTGATTTAATATATTTAGTTTTTACGATCGTATTAGGATTTTGGTTAATAAAGTTAATCATTTCACGTTTTGTACATTTTTTATATGCTTTTTGCGACAACACATTTGTATAACAAACGTGCGTAATGACTTCGCAACCGTGAACATCTTTTCCTTTTTCAACTTGGTCAATATATAACATAAGCCTCGCCTCCTTAATTTACTCATAAAACAGATGCAAGGTCTTGACTTTCGCCAAATAATATGCTATACTAAATTTGCTATAAAGTAGGTGCATATCTTGCATCTTTCCCTGCATCCCCCCTAGTTGGAATGCAGGGCTTTTATTTTACTGTACCTTGAGTATAACACATGCGTAACACTTTGTCAACTGATTTTATCTAAAATTTTATAATTTATTTTACTGTTTTTATCCTACACCTTATATTTTTAAAATTTTTACAAGAAGATTGTTGCCAAGTAAAATTATTTTTACTGTTAAATTATTTACCCTTTATCATTACCCCCACTTTAAAAAACAAAAAATCCAGATACTTTAAAACTTTTCAAAATCTTAGTCTTATAAAAATTAAAAAAGAAAAACTATCAAAAAAAAGAACTTAAAAACACAAAAAAAGAAGCAAAATTGTCATTAGACAAATTTCACTTCTTATAATCTTAATCCCACAAAACAATCTCCATTTTCCAAGCAAAAAGTACGTTTTTTACCGAGCCCATACAAGGATTTTTTCAGACAGACCGTTCCTTTTAAGAGTCAGGCATGACGTACTACAACATCTTTTCTCATACTATTTAGTTTTCTTCATCTAATAACTAACTAAAATCAGGCAAGTCAATTGCATCAACTAAATTATAACTAATCTCTATAGTGCGGGTGTAACGTCCGTCAATCTTTTGTTTTACATAGATACAAATTTTTTCTATGTAAAGCATGTAAGATTTCAGACGTTAACTTACCAAAACCACTATATTTTTTTACAACAACCTTTACAAATGTAAAGGTTGTTGTAAAAAAATCAATGTTATTATCGTGAACTCAAAAAAAAATCTATCAATAAAAAATACTTTTAGCAATAAAAAAACGACGCAAGAGGAATTTCTTACGTCGTTTAAGTAAAATCATATAAATAGAGTCGGTCTATAAGCCGAGTTCTGTCGTTTACGGTCATTTATCTAGCCGTTACGTTACCGTAACGGTCAAGCGATATAAACGAAACCGCCAAGCGAGCCACCTTGTAGGCGGTTTCCCAATCTTGCATCGGACGGGGTTTACACTGCTTTCTTCGTCGCCGAAGAAACGGTGAGCTTTTGCCTCGCCTTTTCACCCTTACCGCAATATATTATTAAAGAACTAAATCTTAAAAAAATTGCGGCGGTAATTTTCTGTTGCACTTTCCTTAAAGTCGCCTTCACAGGGATTTCTCCTGCGTCCTGCTCTATGATGCTCGGACTTTCCTCATTGACGCTTATGCGTCCCCGCAACCGTATAACCGACTCTAAATTTTATTTTATCACATAATTAAAAATTTGTAAACTTTTTTACAGTAATTTTGACCTAAGTTCTTCTTCGCTAAACGGAGAAAGTTCTTTTATAGGCACGTCGAACACGGTTACCGCACCGATTGTGCCCTTCTTTGCCATTTTATAAACAGCCCTTGCGTACGCCGTAAGAACACTGCCCGTAAATTCCGGATTACTGTCTAATTTTATAGACAATTCTAATAAATGGTTAGTATTTTCATCGGTTTTTCCGCTACGAAGCACGAAACCGCCGTGCGGCAACCCCGAATGTTTTTCTTTTAATTCTTCTTCCGAAATAAAATGCACCGTCGTGTCGTAATCGGCAAAATAATTAGGCATTTCCTTTATGGATTTTTCAACGAAATTTTTATCCGCACCGTCTTCCAAAACCACGTAACAATCCCTTAAATGTTTTTGCCTTGCCGTAAGAGAAGGATTTTCTCCGTTGCGAACGGCTGCAACTGCGCTTTCTATGGGCACGGTATATTGTTTTGCGTCTTTTACGCCCTTTATCCTTCTTATAGCGTCGCTATGACCTTGCGAAACGCCTTTACCCCAAAAAGTATAGTCGTTGCCGTCGGGTAAAATCGCACCGAACAGCATACGGGTTATAGAAAACAAGCCCGGGTCCCAACCTATGCTTATTGCGCTTAATTTACCGCTTTCCTTGCCCGCTTTATCGACTTTATCGAAATATTCGGGAATTTTAGCGTGAGTGTCGAAACTATCGACGGTGTTAAAATTCTTTACGTATTTTACCGTTTGTTCGGGCAAATCCGTTGCGGAACCGCCGCAAAGAATCATAACGTCTATTTTATCTTTAAATTTATCTACTTCTTCTACGGAATAAGTTTTCACGCCCGTAACAGTTGTTAATTTTTCAGGGTTACGGCGAGTAAACACGCCGACGAGTTCCATATCGTTAGAAAAAGTTACGGCTTTTTCAACTCCCCTGCCTAAGTTCCCGTAACCCACTATACCTATTTTAATTTTTTGCATAAACAAAATCTCCCGTTTATAGTTATAATTATATTTTACACTTTTTTTAGAAAAATGATAGTTTTATTTAATAGTTTTTATTTATAATTGATATTCGTTTTCTTTATTGCCTACAAATACAGCGTTTTTTCGACCAAACTAGTCAAATTTCAGTCGTTTTTTAATGATACTATATGTAAAAACGGAGATTAGATATGAAACTCTTTAAAAAAATAAACTATCTTACCGTAATCAAATATGCGTGCATTTTCGGAATATTCGCCGCCGTTAACGCTATCAGCGTAAAACGACTGCCCGTATCCGTTTCGATATTTGCAGCCTTTTTGTATTTTGATTTCCCTATTATCCAAACGGCGGCAGTCTTTATAGCGGCTCTAGTTGTAACTAGCGGAGAAATTTTGACCGAAACGCTTTAGGGCGCAGCGTTTATAATATTAGTATATTCGATATACCGTGCGACTAAAAACAAACCAAAAGGCGAAATGCTTATATACAGCATAGCGGCGCTTGTCCCTTATTTTTTAATTTCAGCCGACGGATTGTACGTAAAAATCGCAGTCGGTGCAATAAATTGCGTGCTGACAATTTGTTGTATACCTGCAATGCGTTGCGTTCTTTTCAAAACGCTTAAAATAAAACCCGATTTTAACGAAATTTTTTGCATTGCACTTTTAACTGTATGTTTGGGAATCGGTTTATCTAATTTATTAGGAGCGGAAGTATGGAAATTTATATCCGTACTTTTAATATTATCCGCAACGTACGTTTACCGTTTAGGTATATCGGTAACGGTGGCTGCGGTATTATCGATTTCGACTTGCGTTTATTATTCCGATTTAAGTTATGCGGGAATTTTTACGATATGGGCAATTTCCGCTTTATCGGCAATGAAAACTTCCAGATTTTTATCGGCTATAATAATCCCCGTAATAGACGTATGTATGATGAAATTTTTTAACGTAAGCGAAACGTACGGCTTAAAGGACCTTTTATTTTTATCCGCAGGGTGCATAACGTTTTGCTTAATACCTACGAATGTTTTAAAAGAATTGAAAGAAAAGTTATATTCTTTTAGAGAACGCCAACTTGTAAGACAAACCATAAACCGCAACAGGTACGCATTATCCAACAGGCTTTACGAACTTTCAGCCGTGTTTTTGGAAATTTCAAACGTACTCGGTTCTTTTAAAAAACAAAACGTAAACGATGAAGCAATAAAAAAACATCTATGCGAAGAAATATTTAAAAACGTTTGTTGCGACTGCGATAATAAACCTAAATGCAAAGCAAAAAAAGCACCGTCCCCCGTTGCGCTTGAAAAATTGCTTAATATCGGGCTGGCAAAAGGAAAAGTTTCCTTCATAGACGTACCTAGCGAAATATCTTCAAATTGCATACATACTAACGACTTAATTTTTTGCGTCAACAAACTGCTTGCTGAATACCGCAACTATATGATAGACAGCATAAATTACGATAAAAGCAAACAACTTATAGCAGGTCAGGCAACGGGTATAGCGGAAGTCCTTAAAAGTTTGGCTTTCGAAACGGGACAAACGCTGAAATACCGCAACGAAGTCGAAAAAAACATTTCGTTAAATCTAAAACGTGCAGGGATAAACGTCAGTGAAATACTTATTTACGGCGACGGCGTAGATGTTTCCGTAAGTATGGTGATTTGTTCAAAAGAATTCCCCGTAGCAAAAATAATAAAGGCGGTAAGCGTAAGCGTGGGAATGGATATGCTTATAGCCGAACGAGCGATAATTCAAGACGAAAAAATTTTCGTGTTGTTGAAAAAGCAAAACAAATACGACGCCGTATTCGGCGTAGCTTCAGCAAATAAAGACGGCTCCGATAAATGCGGAGATACACACTCCGTAGAGCGTTTAGGCACGGATAAATTTATGGTTGCGCTCTCGGACGGTATGGGCAGCGGAAATTATGCCGAAAGCATTTCCGACGCATCGCTATCGCTAATAGAAAGTTTTTATAAAGCAGGAATGGAAAGCGAACTTATAATGAATACCGTTAACAAATTGCTTGCGATAAATACCGAAGACAGTTTTGCCGCACTTGACATATGCGTGTTCGACCTAAATACTTTGTCCGCCGACTTTATTAAATTCGGTGCGCCGTACGGCTTTATTATCACGGTTGACGGAATAAAAATAATAGAAGGCAGTTCGTTGCCTCTCGGCATTTTGGACGAATTAAAACCTTCTATAACGACGAGCAGTTTGTCGGCAGGAGATATGCTATTATTCGTAACCGACGGAATTTCCGACAGTTTCGGCAATTCGTCCGCAATAATAGATTTTTTGCAACGCCAACCTGCAAAAAATCCGCAAACGCTTGCGGAAAGCGTGCTAAACGAAGCGGTTACGCTTTGCAACGGAAAACATTCCGACGATATGACTTGCGTTGCCTTACGCATTTTTGAAAGAAAAACCGCTTAATTTTTTAACATCACGCACACCGCCGTTTTTTGCAACCACACTATTATTCCTAATAGCATACACCATTATTTTAATATTCTACACAGTAATCTTAAATGTTATTTCCTGCCATTCTTGCACACTCTACACCGTTATTTTGAGTGTTTCCTTGTCATGCTTGAACCGCTCTCCTGTCATTCTGAGCGCAGCGAAGAATCTATTTCTATTTGAATTTTTAATAAGCCCGTTTTATTGTAACATGGTTTGAAATACTTTCATTCAACCGAAAAACTTTTTTATATAAAAAAATACGTCCCGAAAAATTTTCGGGACGCTAGTTTAACTTTTTATTTAATTACTTCTTTTCAACTAAAACTTTCTTTAGGCGAGCAAAACGGGGTAAACTGTCTTCAAGCGGTGCTTTCGCTTCGCCTTGTATAAGAGGCATTGCATACTTAACGTATTCGTCCGAAATATTAGTTCCGTTTTCGGTAATCCATTCCATAGGCACGGTCTTTTCCGTATTAGCGGCAAGTTCGAGCGGAAGCAATTTATATTCGATTTCATACTTATCGCCGGGCTTTCTTACGTAGCAAACCATTTTATCGGTTTCGCCGTTAACGGCAGCCTTAACTGCTTGTTTACCTGCTTCGAAAGTTTCTTCGACGTCAGTCTTGGAAGCAAGGTGTGCGCCGCATCTTTGCATAAGGCTAAGTTCGATTCCTCTGGTTTTGAAGCCCGTCTTTTCCTTAATCATATTAGCAAGCGTTGCGCCTACGCCGCCGAGTTGAGCGTGACCGAAACTATCCCTTGCGCCTGCGGAAACGAGTTCGCAAATAAGTTTACCGTCTTTATCGTGAATACCTTCGGAAACGACTGCAATACACTTATTATTGTTTTTAGCGCAAACGTTTTTAACGTCGTCTATAAACTTATCTACGCAGAAAGGAACTTCCGGTAAATAGATAAGGTCTGCGCCTAAGCCCTTTGCGCCTGCAAGTTTTGCGGCAGCGGTGAGCCAACCTGCGTTTCTACCCATAACTTCGATAACGCAAACCATCGGGGTATCGTAAACTTTAGCGTCAAGGTTAATTTCCATAATGGTCGTTGCGATATATCTTGCAGCCGAAGCGTATCCCGGACAGTGGTCGGTACCGTAAAGGTCGTTATCTATAGTCTTAGGTACGCCGATAACGTTCATATCCCAACCTGATTTTTGCATAAATTTAGAAATTTTGTTGCAAGTATCCATACTGTCGTTACCGCCGTTATACATAAAATAACGAACGTTATACTTTTTGAATACTTCCAAAATTCTCTTGTAATCGGTATCGTCGACGGAAGCGTCCTTAAGTTTGTATCTTACCGAACCCAAAGCCGACGACGGCGTGTATTTAAGAAGTTCTAATTCCTTAATATCTTCTTGAGCGATATCGTAAAAATTTTCTTCCAAAACGCCCTTAATACCGTTTGCCGCTCCGTAAACTGCGGTAACGTTTTCGCTTGCAAGCGCTTCTATAAATACGCCTGCTGCACTGCTGTTGATAACAGAAGTAGGTCCGCCCGATTGAGCGAATACTAATGCGCCTTTCAAATCTTTCATCTGTATATATCTCCTTAAAATTTTTATCTATATTATTTCTTCGTTAAACGAATAAAAATTACAAACCGAGTATCTTCGACGTTTCGTAAAGTTCGGTATCGAATTCCTTTTTACAATTAAATACGTCGTTAAACGGAAGGGTTATAATTTTATTGTTCTTGATTCCGACCGCTGCACTTTCCTTATCGTCCCTGAGCATTTCAACCGCCTTAACCGCAAAACGTGTAGCCAAAACACGGTCAGCCATAGACGGCGAACCGCCCCTTTGTATATGCCCTAAGATAGTAGTCTTAACGGAAATGCCCGTTTTCGCTTTTATTTGGTCGCAAATTTCGTCCCTGTTGCCTGCACCTTCGGCAAGCACTATCATATTCGACGTTTTACCCCTTAAACTACTCTTTTTTATAGAGCGAGCGATATCGTCGACTTCGTAAGAAATTTCAGGAACCAAAATATATTCAGCACCGCCTGCGATACCTGCGTAAAGAGCGATATCTCCGCAATGCCTACCCATAACTTCTAATAAACTTACCCTATCGTGAGAGTGCATAGTATCCCTTAAATTATTGATAGCGCCGATAACGGTGTTTACGGCAGTATCGAAGCCCAAAGTATAATCGGTATAAGCAAGGTCGTTATCGATAGTACCGGGAATCCCCATTACTTTTATACCGCAATTATTAGATAAATCGTTCGCACCCCTGAAAGTACCGTCGCCGCCGATTGCGACAACGCCTTCTATGCCGTAAGCAGCAAGCGTTTCCGCCGCCTTTTGCTGTCCTTCGATATCTCTGAATTCAGGACAACGGGCAGTTTTCAAAAAAGTACCGCCCCTATGTATAATATCGGAAACCGAACGTGTTTCCAAACGGTTGACTTCGCCGTTTATCAAACCTGCCCAGCCCCTTTCTATTCCGTATACGTCCATATTGTAATAAAACGCCGTTCTTACGACAGCCCTGACGCAAGCGTTCATACCGGGTGCGTCGCCACCACTGGTTAAAACTGCAATTCTTTTCATAATTTCACCCGTCCTTTTTTTAGTCAATGATATTTTACCATAATTTAATTTAAATATCTACCTTTTTATACCGATTTCTTTTTAAAAAATACTATTTCTTTTTCGGAAAGTATTCCTTTCAGTTCGGTTTGCAAGCCTTCGCACCGTCTTACCTTATTCGGAATAGAAAAATTCTTGCCGTCTTTGTTGATTATTACGTTTATATCGCCTTCGTAATTCATAATAATATCCAAAATATCGTCAAGGCAATCGTTCTTGCTTTGCGGAATTATAATTCCCATAAATTCCTTTTCGGTTTCTTGCGGTTGGTTGTGTTCCGCAAGTTCTATCGCTTCTATTTTATCGGCAAGTATTTTTACCGAATTATCTTTTACTTGAACCCGTCCGCTGACTTTTACGACTTCTTCTTCGATAAGCAAGTTTTTGTTTGCGGCAAAATGTTTGGGGAAGAATATACATTCTATTTGCCCGTAAACGTCCTCGAGTTTAACGAAAGCCATAAAATCGCCCTTTTTAGTGGCTAATTTTTCGACCGAAGTTATTATTCCGCCCGCAGTTACGTATTTATCGTTCTCGATTTCGGTAAAAGTTTTATTTCCGTCTTCGTCTTCTTCAAAATAATCGAGCAGCGAAGTATTGAAAGAAAATTTTTCGAAAACCGACATATAATCGTTA
This sequence comes from uncultured Clostridia bacterium, assembly GCA_964568155.1. Taxonomy (GTDB): domain Bacteria; phylum Bacillota; class Clostridia; order Christensenellales; family Borkfalkiaceae; genus UMGS775. The sequence goes on from CAZMOQ010000029.1 coordinate 9,955, forward strand.
AGCGGATGTCCCGATACGTACACGCCTAAAACAGTCTTTTCTTTGCTGAGTTTGGTTCTTGAAGAATATTCTGGAACGGACGGATAAACGAGTTCTAGTTTATCTTCTTCCTTAATAATATCCCCGAAAAGGCTTATTTGGTCGCTGTTTTTTTGTTTGAACATAGCGGCTGCCCTGTCGACGGCTTCTTCGTAAACAGAAATATATTGCGCCCTGTTTTTACCGAAGCAATCGAATGCGCCTGCTAAAATAAGACATTCCACCAAACGCTTGTTTATGCCCAAGCCTGCCGAACGCATAACGAAGTCCTCGAAACTCTTGAATTCGCCGTTCTTCTCTCTCTCGTTTACTATATTTTTAATAACGCCTTCACCTGCGTTTTTAATTGCGGCAAGACCTATACGCACGCCTTCGCCTTCGCACCTGAATTCCCCTATACTCTTATTTATATCGGGCGAATATACGGGAATGTTTTTAGAATGCATATACGACAAATACTTTGCGATTTCTTCTATTTTAGTTATACGGTTATTAAGGATTGCCGCAAGGAATTGATTAGGATAATACTTTTTAAGGTATGCCGTTTGATACGCAAGCACTGCGTACGCCGCTGCGTGCGATTTGTTGAACGCATACTTAGCAAACTGCGCCATTTCGTCGAATATGTTTATTGCAACGTCTTCCGGCACACCCCTTTTTATTGCGCCGTCGATAGTCCTGCCCTTTTCGTCAACGCCGCCGTATACGAAAATCTTCTTTTGCCGTTCCATTTCGTCTACGTTCTTTTTACCCATAGCCCTACGCACGATATCGGCTTGTCCGAAAGAGAACCCACCCAAACTTCTACAAACTTCCATAACCTGCTCTTGATAAATCATTATGCCGTACGAGTTTGAAAGTATAGGTTCCATAAGCGGATGCTTGTACTTGATACTGTCGGGATTATGCTTATACTTTATATAATCGGGGATAGAATCCATCGGCCCCGGACGATACAACGAAATACCTGCGATAATATCTTCGAAGGTCGTCGGTTTAAGTTCACGCATAAACTTCTTCATACCGGGACTTTCAAGTTGGAACACTGCGTCCGTTTCTCCCGAACCGATAAGGTCGTAAGTACCTTCGTCCTCATATCCGAGTTGGTGGAAATCCAAAACCTTACCCGTAGTTTCTTCTACGTAAATAAGCGCTTTTTTAATATCGGTAAGCGTAATTAAGCCTAAGAAGTCCATCTTAAGCATACCTAACTGCTCGACCTGTTTCATATTAAATTGCGTGGTAACGTCGTCGCCGTTACGCTGCAAAGGAACGTTATCGGCAATGGGTTTTGCGCAAATAACAACGCCTGCGGCGTGCATCGACGTGTTCCTAGGCAGGTTTTCTACCTTTAACGCAATATCTATTATCTTGCGAAGATTAGGGTCTTCGTCGTAAATATCTTTAAGTTCTTTTACGCCTACGTTTATGCCGTCCCTGTTAGGTTTTAACCCCAAACTTTCTTCTATAGTGGATTTACCGTCCATAAGTTTGGTAATTTTGTCTACATC
>CAZMOQ010000030.1:0-11403 GCA_964568155.1 uncultured Clostridia bacterium
CCGCCGACGATGCGGGATATCGCCTTTATAAACGCATAAACTTCCTTAAGCGTGTTTTGCGGGGCAAGGCTTGCACGAACTAATCCGTCGTCGAGCGTGCCTAATTTTTTATGTATCAACGGGGCGCAATGCAAGCCGCCCCTGACTGCGATATCGTATTCTCTTGAAAGTATATCCGCAATTTCGCCCGACGTGAATCCGTCAACCGAAAAACTTACTATTCCGTATTTGTTCGGTTTGGAATATATGGATATTCCTTTTATTTTTTTAAGTTCGCCGATAAGCGCTGCCGTAAGCGTTTCAAGCGTTTCTCCGAAAAGTTTAAGGTTGTCTTTCACGTAATTCGCACCTTCGCCCAAAGCGCAAATCGCAGGCAAATTAAGCGTTCCGCTTTCAAGTCTTTCGGGGTAATATTCGGGTTGAATAAGGCTTTCCGATTGCGTTCCCGTTCCGCCGAACGTAATGGGTTCTATAACGGTATTTTCGTCAAAAATTAAAAAGCCGCTGCCCATAATGCCGCACATAGCCTTATGTCCTGCTCCGCAAATAGCGTTTAGCCCGATTTTTTGCATATCTATTTCGGTATGACCTGCGCTTTGCGCAACGTCGGCGGCGAAAATAATATTTTTACCGTCGATTGCTTTTTTTATTTCCGCAAGATTAGTTTCGTTACCCGTAACGTTGCTTACGTGGTTTACTATAATTAAGTACGTGTTTTCGGTAACGGCGTTTTTTATTTCTTCAAAAATATTTTCTCCGTTCAAAACCGTACAGGTTACACCGTGCGTTTGTTTTATGCATTCTAAGGGGCGGTAAACCGAATTGTGCTCGTATACGGTGGTAATTACGTGTCCGCCTTTTTTTGCCGTGCCTAGTATAAGTAAATTAAGCGCTTCGGTCGTATTCTTGGTGAAAATAACCCTGTCCGTATCGGGTGCATTAAAAAACGAAGATAAAACCGTCCGGGTTTTGAATACCGTTTCGGCACCTTTTATCGATAAACGGTGTCCGCTTCTACCCGGATTTGCGTTCATAAATTTTAAAGTAGTTACGGCAGCGTCGGTTACTACCGAAGGTTTAAATCCGCCTGTGGCGGCGTTGTCGAAATATATCATAGTTCTCCTTTTCGTTTGCCGTTTTAGGCACGCAAGTAAAATTCTAATAATATAATGTATTATCGGGGTAAACTTTTTATACCCAAGCAAAGGAGAAATTTTATGGATTACGTAATCGTCGCTTTCCGTTCCAGAACGCAAACGATGCATTTCGGGGAAGGCTTAAGACTCAGGGGAATACCTTACGAAATTATAAACACGCCGAGACAAGCGTACGTCGGTTGCGGACTCAGCGTAAAGGCTAACAAGAAATATTTACCTATTATAAGGCGGCTTGTATATAGTAAAAAACTTGACGGATTCGCAGGAATTTTCGTTCCGACCTATTCAAACGATAAACTTACGCTGAAAAGCCTTTAAAACGATTGAAAAAATGTGTGTTTTGTGGTAAAATCAATTTATGAATAAAAAAACGGCAGGGGATATCGTAGATATTCTCTCAAAAAACTTTACGGACAAGCCTGCGCTTAAATATAGTTCGCCCTATCAACTTTTAATAGCGGTGATTTTATCCGCACAATGTACGGACGAACGGGTAAACAAGGTTACGGCGAAATTATTCGAAGATTACGGCGAGCCTGAAAAAATGATTGCTTTAAGCGTTGAAGAACTTGAACGGAAGATTTTTTCTTGCGGGCTTTATAAAAACAAAGCCAAGCATATATTGCAGGCAACGGCTGATATTTTAAATAAATTCGACGGGAAAGTCCCCGAAACGCTAGAAGATTTGCAAACGCTTTCGGGGGTTGGGCGAAAGACCGCAAACGTCGTTTTCAGCGTGGCTTTCGGCGGCGATGCGATAGCGGTGGACACGCACGTGTTCAGGGTGTCTAACAGAATAGGCTTGGCAAACGCAAGCGGCGTTTTGCAAACCGAAAAACAACTTATGAATGTAATCGATAAACCTTTGTGGAGAAAGGCGCATCATTATTTTATATATTTAGGCAGAAGTTTTTGTAAAGCGGCAAAACCCGATTGCGAAAACTGTCCTATAACGTCGCTATGCGAAAAACGTAAATTAAAAGGTAGGTAAAAAATGTTTGTTGACAGAGTTGTGCTACAAATAAAAGCCGGCGACGGCGGAAACGGAATAACGTCGTTTTTGCACTTCAAAGGAGTTGTAAACGGCGGTCCCGACGGCGGCGACGGCGGCAAGGGCGGAGATATTATATTTCAAGGCGACAGGCACTTAAACAATCTTTCCGATTATTATTATAGAAATAAATTTTCAGCCGAAAACGGTTTTAACGGCGAGCCTAAAAACTGTTTCGGAAAAGCGGGTAAAGATTTAATTTTGAAAGTTCCTTTGGGAACGGTTATTAAAGACCACGAAACGGGCGGGGTTATTGCCGATATTTACACCGACGGGCAACAAAAAGTAGTTTTGCAGGGCGGCGACGGTGGTAAAGGCAACGCAAGGTTCGTAAACGCAAGGCGGCACGCTCCGCACTTTTCGCAAACGGGTGAAAAAACCGTTATGCGTACGGTCGTTTTGGAACTTAAAACCATTGCGGACGTCGGTTTGGTCGGTTTCCCTAACGTAGGAAAGTCCACATTGCTTTCAAAACTTACGAAAGCAAGACCTAAAATCGCAAATTATCATTTTACGACGCTTTCGCCTAATTTAGGTGTGTGCGATTTGTTTAACGACACCTTTGTGATTGCCGACATACCCGGACTTATAGAAGGCGCAAGCGACGGCGCAGGACTCGGCATAGATTTTTTAAGGCATATAGAAAGAACCCGTATGCTTGTTCACGTGATAGACGTATCGGGTATGGAAGGCAGGGAGCCTTACGAAGATTATCTTAAAATAAACGCCGAACTTGAAAATTACAGCCCTCATCTTGCAGGTTTAAAGCAAATTATTGCATTAAATAAATGCGACGTTTACGGAGCGGACGAAAAAATAAAAGAATTTAAAGAAAAAGTAGGCAAAAACGCCGTAGTTATTCCTATTACGGCAGTGAACGGCGAAGGGACTAAAGAACTTTTAATCGAAATCAAAAAAATTCTGGATACCCTGCCGCCTGCCGAACCGCTTGAATTCGAACCTTTCGAATACGTAAAACCCGACCGTTTGGATTATGAAATTTATATCGACGACGACGGTGCTTTCGTTATAGAAGGCACGCTCGTGGACGTATTGAGCAGGAACGTTGTTTTGGACGATATGAACTCTTTCGCTTACTTGCAAAAAGTATTGAAAGACAGGGGAATATTTAAACAACTTCGCCAAATGGGTGCGGTAAACGGCAGTTTGGTCGTTATGGGCGGTACCGAATTTGAATTTAACGACTAAGGAGATATTATGTTAAACAGTAAACAAAGAAGTAATTTAAGAAGTCAAGCCTCAACGCTCGAACCGATAGGTCAAATAGGCAAAAACGGCGTAAACGAAAATGCGATAAAGTCTTTCGGCGAAGCGTTGGACGCTAGGGAACTTATAAAAATAACCGTACTCGAAACTTGCGAAACTTCGGCAAAAGAAACGGGCGTGATATTGTCCGAAGCGTTAAACGCCGAATTCGTGTGCGCAATAGGTAGAAAAGTTATACTTTACCGCCGTTCGGAAAAACAAGGCGTAAATCATATAGAATACTAATCTTCCCAAAAAGATTTTATTTCGTCAGGGGCTTTTTTCAAGACGCACACAAGCGAAAGAATCATCATACACGCCCCGAAAACGACGTAGTACGCTTTAAACGGCGTTATAAAAGAAAAGCATAGAAAAGTTATTCCGAATATCAAGTATTTTGGCGCACGCTTTTTTACGAGAATACGACTTACAATCGTTTTAAATTTCGGTTTACCTTTTTTAACGGAAATTGTTTTTTCGGGCAACATATTCGCCTTTTTGAACATAAGGTAAATTTCGTCTATTCCTAAAAATGCGATTTTTTCGCCGAAAGAAACGCAAAATTCTTTAATTTCAGCCGATATAAAGTCGGATAATATATACGTTTTTTTGCCGTTTGCCCGTTTGTAGGCATTTGCGATATCGTCTTTTTTAAGTCCGTCGAAAGAAAACATCGGCAGAATATAAGCGTTTTCGTCCGCAAGAAACAAACCTTTCGGGGTTTTTATTAGATTTTTGCCGAAAAATTCGTAAAGTTTTATAAAAGCCTTTTCGGACGGGTATAAACAAAGGTGAAAAGCAAGGTCTTTCTTTAACGGAAATTCGTTTAAAATCAGCGTTTTTTTATCGAAACGCTTTGAAAGAATAAATGCGGTTAAAACAAACGCCGCTCCGCCTAAAACAGACGAGCATATCAAACTTGCCGTTTTGTTTGCGAAGGTAGATAATATTACGAAAATCGTAAAAAACGAAAAAACACCGACGGTTATGCCGTCGAATAAAATTGAAATTTTGTAACGTTTCATATAAACTCCTTGAGTTTTATAAAAAAATCGATACTTATTTTATACCCCTAACGTAGGGATTTTAAACGGAGATTAAATGAAAAAAATAGGCGTTTTGGGCGGCACGTTCGACCCCGTGCATAACGAGCACGTTATACTTGCCGAAGAAGTAATAAAGGAATTAAAACTCGATAAATTGATAGTTATGCCGACTTACCGTCCGCCGCATAAAACGCATAGCGAATGTGCCTTGGCAAACGACAGGTTGAATATGGCAAGGCTGGCGTTTAATTCGGATAAAATAGAAGTCAGCGACTACGAAATTGCAAAACAGGGAACAAGTTACACCTATCTTACAATAGAAATGCTTAATTCGCTTTATCCCGATGCCGAAATATATTTTATCGTCGGGGGGGATATGCTTGCGGATTTTAAGACTTGGAAGGAACCCCGAAAAATACTTAACGGCGCAACGCTTGCGGCGTTTAAAAGAAAAGGGTTTAATGCGGAATTCGAAAAAGAAGAAGTTTATTTCGAAAAGACTTTCGGGAAAAAATTTATCCGCCTTGAATACGAAGGGCAAAACCTTTCTTCCACTAAAATCAGAATTTATAAAATGTTCGGCTTCGATATTTCGGGTTTCGTGCCTGAAAAAGTAGCCGATTATATAGTTAAAAACGACCTTTATCAATCTAACGGGTATATAGATATATTAAAAACTTTTTTGCCCGAAAAACGGCTTATACACACTGCAAACGTAATCGCTTGCGCACTGGATAAGGCAAAACCTTTAGGGCTTGACCGTGACGACGTTTTTACCGCCTGCGCTTTGCACGATATCGCAAAATATATAAACCCCGAAAAATTCCCCGATTGCGTTTTGCCCGAAAATATGCCGAAGCCCGTTATGCACGCATATTTGGGCGAATATTTCGCAAGGGAAAAGTTAGGGATTAAAAACCAAGATATTTTAAACGCTATAAAATATCACACTTCGGGCAGGGCGAATATGAGTAATCTTGAAAAATTAGTGTTCGTTGCCGATATGATAGAAGAAGGCAGAACTTACGACGGCGTGGAAAAACTTCGGTCAATTTACGACGTTGATTTTGAAGAATGTTTTAAAGAGTGCCTTAAAGAAGAAATGCAACACTTAAAAAATAAAGAAACGGAAATATTTTACCAAACGGTAAACGCTTATAATTACTATATAGAAAAAGGAGAATAATATGCAATCAAAAGAACTTTCAAAAGAAATCAGCAAAATCTTGTTAGCAAAAAAGGGCGAAGACGTTGCCATAATCAACGTATCCGATAAAACAATCGTGGCGGATTACTACGTACTTTGCACGGGGCACTCTATGTCGCACGTAAAAAGTTTGTGCGAACACGTTGAAGAAGAACTCGATAAAATGGATATTGCGCCGCTTCGGCGTGAAGGCGTAAGAGAAGGTCGTTGGGCTGTGCTCGATTACGGCGACGTTATATTGCACGTGTTTAACGACGAATCCCGTTTATTTTATCATTTAGAACGTCTTTGGGATAACGGGGATAATATAGAAAAAGTAGAAGATTGCGAATAGAAGTTGCCGTAAAACGGGGCGTAGCGGGCTAATTTTTAGCCTAACGCTAAAATTTTGTCGAATTATAACGATTTTTTTGCAAAAAACGTTGTTTTTATGAAACTTCTTCAAAAAGTTGCAAATCGGTTTGACAAATTCGTTATTTATTAGTAAAATAATTAAAGAATATTTTTGTATTTACGCTTGGCGTAATTTTTGGAGATATTATGAAGAAATTTTTAATTACATTTTTAACCTTGATAGTTGCAGTCGTTTCGGCTTTTTCTTTTACGGCTTGCGAAAAAATCGGCAAACTTGAATTCGTTATTTCCGTTTACGATGCCGACGAAGCAAAGATGGTCGACAAAACGCTTACTTACAACGTTCATTACAGCCTTGCGCCTAACGCAACCGCAAAAATTAAGGAACTTGTAAAAGACGGTTATTTTAACGATTGTGTTTTCTATAAGCAAAGCACTTCTAACGGTACTTCGACTACGAGTCAGTTGTTCTTTGGCGGATTAAACAGGAAGAACGGCGAAATAACTCAAAATACTTCGGTTACAATTCCCGACGCCGATTTTAAGTATAACGGTACCGAAGGTAGCAATCTTACCAACTCGGTAGGCTATATAGGGCTTTGGAAGACTTGGAATACGAAAAAATCTTATTCTACGAGCGGGCAAGAAACTACGTATTCTACTATGTATATGCCTACGTCTAGTTTAAGCAGTTATGACGGCTATTTCTGCGTTTTTGCAAAATATTCTTCGTCGGAAGATTTAGACCTTATTAAAGATATAGCGAAACTTTTCGATACGGAAGATTACGTAACGGAGTATACTTGTTATTATTCGGCAAACGACGACGGTGAACTTATCGATAAAGACGGCAACGTTTTGGAAATTGATGAAGCAACGGGTATGCTAAAGAACGGTGAGCCTGTTTGGAATATCGTTTCTAGTGACATTTATAACGAATCCAAGCCTGACGACGTTTACGAAAACGAAGATTATAAGCAATATAACGAGTATACGATTACGGTTCTTAATGCGGATAAGTTGGTTATAAAAGAAATAAAAATAAAATAGTAAAAACATAAAAAGCAAAAACATAAAAAGCAAAAACATAAAAAGCAAAAACATAAAAAGTAGCGGTTTTTCATTTTGAAAAACCGCTACTTTTTAGTATATAGGAGAAAAATTTCTTTTCGGTAAATTTATTTATTCGCAAAAATCTTTTTGCAAAATCTTTTTGCGAATAAAATTAAAAAGTTTCAACTCAAGTTATACTGAACAGGCTTGCCCCTCCATTTTGTCATACTGAGCAGGCGAGCGTAGCAAGCCTGTCGAAGTATCTAAAAAAGTAAGTGTAGTAGTAATGCAATTACAAACAAGAAACGCCAAGAGATTCTTCGCTTACGCTCAGAATGATAGGTTAAGAATTATTAAAACAATGTCACGCTGAGCCTAGCCCCGTAGCCCTACTTACGAAGCGTCTAAAGAAGTAACAGTAACGCAATTACTGACAAGGGACACAAGTAGATTCTTCGTAAGCCCGTCAAAGTGGGGCGGGCTCAGAATGACATCACTCTGTGTCATACTGAGCAGGCTGTGAAACAGCCTGTCGAAGTATCTAAAATATAAGTGTAGTAGTAACGCAATTACAAACAAGAAACGCCGAGAGATTCTTCGTTCGCAAAAGCGAACTCAGAATGACACGGTTAGAGAAAGTAGATTCTTCACTGCGTTCAGAATGACTGGTTGGTATTAGAATCTTTGTTCGTTCGCAGTAGCGAACGAACTTAAGAATGACGGGATATGAGAATTATTATTAAAAAAATTCCCTAAAAGATTTTGCTTTAGCAAAAGATTTTAGGGAAAAAGGAGAAACCAACTTTAAAGTCTTGCACTTTGGTGAAAACCAAAGTGCTGACAAAAAGTTGTGTTTTGACGCTGTCATACTGAGCAGGCTGTGAAACAGCCTGTCGAAGTATCTAAAAAAGTAAGTGTAGTAGTAACGCAATTGCAAACAAGAAACGCCGAGAGATTCTTCGTTCGCAAAAGCGAACTCAGAATGACACGGTTAGAGGAAATAGATTCTTCACTGCGTTCAGAATGACAGGCATGTGATTGAGAATGACGGGAGAGCGGTTTGAAATGACAATAAAGTGTTTAAAATTACCCCGATTGTTGTTCAAAAAATCCGCTTGTAAAGTTTCGTGTTGATTATAACCCCTATTAAATAATCCAGTCGCCGTTTGTAAATATCGGCGTTTCGTTGCCGTTTTCGTCTATTCCCGTTACTTTTAAGTCCTTTGTGCCTATCATAAAGTCGCAATGAACAAGGCTGTCGTTTGCGCCACGTTCGTTTAATTCTTCCGCCGTCATTTTGTCGCCGCCGACAAGCGTGGTGGGGTATGCCTTTCCTATCGCAAGGTGGCAACTTGCGTTTTCGTCAAACAGCGTGTTGTAATAAAGTATCCCCGAATTAGATATCGGCGAATTTTTGCCGATAAGCGCAATTTCGCCAAGACGATGAGAACCTTCGTCGCTTTCTATAAGATTTTTAAGGGTATCGTAACCCTGTTTTGCGCCGTAATCGATTGCTTTTCCGTCCTTAAAGGTTATATAAAAATCGTCTATTATATTACCGTCGTGCGCAAGCGGTAATGCGTTTTTCAGCGTGCCGTTTACTTTAAGTTTGTGCGGAGCGGTAAAAACTTCTTCGGTAGGAAGATTTGCAATGAATTTTATTCCGTCTAATCCGTTTTCTTCGGCGGATAGCCATTGATGTCCGTCGGCAAGACCTACGTCTAAATTAGTTCCGTTTTCGCTTTCGAAACGAATGATTTTAAAGTTTTTATCGTTTAAAAATTTCGCTCTTGCGTTAAGTTTTGTTACGTGCTTTTGCCATTCGGCAACGGGGTCCGCCGTATCTAAGCGGATAGTTTTTTTAATTGCTTGCCAAAGTTCTTCTTCGGGGTTTTGAGAGTTGGGGAATACTCTTTTTGCCCAAGCGGGAGAAGGAATCGCAACGATAGTCCAACGGATAGCGTTCTTCATAACGGCGTCGTTATATTTTTTAAGCGCAGTTCTTCTTGCAATGTTGACTCTATTTATTTTTTCGCCGTCCACGCCGTTTAAAAGGTCGGGGTCGTCGGCGTCGATAACTATATAACAATAATTTTTGTCAACGTATTCTTCCTTTCTCATTACGAAAGAAGGTTCTATTTTTTCAAGTTCGTTTATATCTGCGTTTTCGTAATTTAAGCGTACTAATTTTTCGTCGGCGTATTCTATTTTTACTAAAGAAGCGCCAAGTTCGTACGCTTTTTTTGCGAAAATTCTACCCGTTTCGCTTTTTTCTACGGGGCAGTTTATTAAAACTTTTTGCCCTTTTTGCATATTTACGCCGACTTTTATGGCAAGTTCGGCAAGTTTTTCAATGTCACGTGTTTCCATATTATTCTCCTTTTACAAGTTTTATCATTATATATCCGTTTATTTCGGGTAATATTATTTTCGTGTAACCGTTTTTGAATTTCGCCTTTAATTTTTTTTCGTTAGGCAACGCAAAGGCTTTTTCGTATTTTCCTTTTACGCTTACGGTAAAACCTTGCGGAAAAACGGTGTGTGATTCGATAACCGCTAAACCGTTTTTGCTTGACGGGTGTGTTGCTTTTACGTGCAACAAAACGTGTTCGTCCGAAGCCGTTATCGCAGTTTTCGCAAAAGACGGCAAATCCGTTTTTATAAGCGGCGTTTCGATAAGACCTTCAATAACTCGTTTGAAAAGTTCTTTATGCGCAAGATTTCCGTATTTTGCGTACGCTTTGAAAATTTTAAAAGAAATATGCGCAAAGCCGTCGTTTACGAAAGCGGCGGAATATTTGCTTTCGTCGCCCTGAGCGTTATAAAACACACCGCTTATTTTTTGTTCGTTTCTTTCAAAAATCGGGTTTATTTGGCTTGCTGTTTTTTCGCCTTTACCTTTGATTTTTACCGCAGGAAAGTATGCCGAAAAAGCAGTATTTTTATATATATCGAATTGTTTTTTGAATCTAAAATAAGCGTACGGACTTTTGTCGATAACTGCTTCGCCTATGCAGTTGTGGCATTTCAACGCAGGGCGTAAGTCGGATTCGTAAAAACCAGAAATTCCGCTTGAAAGGATTTTGCAACCACTTTCGAAAGCGTCGTTAAGTTTGGTTTTTAAATCGTCCGTAAGCGTAATTTCGTCGGGTAAAATAATTACCGAATATTTTTTAAAATCATTGCCGAAGTTTATTATATCGTAAGTATAATGCAATTCTTCAAGCAGCGTGGTAACGCCTGCGTACGAAAGTTTATCGAGAGATTTGAAACAATCGCATAAAACGGCTATTTCCGCAACGGGGCGTTGATTTTTTATATACTCGGCGTAAGCGTTCCGTCGTTGAAAGATTTTCCCTATAAGACTAAGCATTTCGTAATTTACGCCGTCAACGGGGTGAAGGTGGTCCCCGAAAGCAAGGTCGTAACAGCCGATAAGGCTGTCGAATAAATCGGATTCGAATTCGGCTTGCGGTTTTATGCCGCCGTAATCCCCCCAACCTTTGCAAAACCTGCCCGTCATAAACGCACCTTCGTTATATAAATTTCTAAGATAAGCCGTCTTAAAAACGTTTGAAAAATCGCCTTCGTATTCGAAGCGGGTGTTAAGGCGGTATTCGGGCGGAAAGCCGTTAAATATAATCGGCATATTTTGCGGAATTATTTGCTTTAACGAATTTGCAAAATCGACCATTTTTCGCTTTTGAAATTCTATTACCGCCGTGGGGTTGCCCGTATCTACGTTTTCGTTATACATTATTGCGTTGCATACGGGGCAGTAACATTCTTCGGGGTAAAATCCGTCGAAAAACAAGCCGTCTATATCGTAGGATAAAATTTCTTTTACTAATTCCGTTACGTAATTTTTATAACCGTCGTTGTTGTAGCACATAAAATTAGTAAAACGCATACCTTTTTGCATATCCTGCTTTTCAACGTATCTTTCCGCACCGACGCTTTGGTCTTTTGTCCAGTCGGCGTGTTTTAACGCTTGAATGTGGTTTAAGCCCAGATGAACGTATGCGTTTACTTTTATGCCTTGTTTGTGACATTCAGTCAGCACTTTGCCGAAAAGGTCTTTTTTCAGCGTAGGGTAAATTACACCTACTTTGGTTTTAAAGTAGCAATAGCCGTTGTTACATTCGGCAAAAAAGTTTATATGCGTAACACAAGCGGCTTTAAGCGCCTTTGCAAAACGTTTTTCGTCAAAATTCATTGCAAGATTTTCAATTCCTATCGGATTATGAAAGTCAAAATGCATTAAGTTTA
>CAZMOQ010000031.1:0-11367 GCA_964568155.1 uncultured Clostridia bacterium
GTCCTCTAAAAGGTTTTCCACAACCGTGTGAAGTCTTCTTGCGCCGATATCTTCCGAAGTAGCGTTCATAGTTTCGGCTACCCCTGCGATTTCGCTTATCGCTTCGTCGGTGAACTTCAATTCTACGTTATCCACTTCCAAAAGCGTTGCGTATTGCAAGGTTATTGCGTTTTGCGGAGTGGTTAAAATATCTATAAAATCCTGCTTCGAAAGGCTGTTTAATTCAACCAAAACGGGGAAACGACCTTGAAGTTCGGGGATTAAATCGGATACCTTAGAAACGTGGAATGCGCCTGCCGCTATAAATAAAATATAATCGGTTTTCACTGCGCCATACTTAGTCATTACCGTGCAACCTTCAACTATCGGCAATATGTCCCTTTGCACGCCTTCCCTAGAAACGTCCGCACCGCCAGTTTTGCCTTTTGCCGCAATTTTATCTATTTCGTCGATAAAGATGATACCTTCGTTTTCAGCCCTTCTTAAAGCTTCCGTATTAACGGCGTCGTTATCTATAAGTTTAGACGCTTCTTCGTCGACTATAATTCTTCTTGCTTCTTTTACGGAAAGTTTTTTCTTCTTTTTCTTTTTAGGCATCAATTCGCCGAAGATTGCGCCGATGTTTATTTCCGCACCGTTGGGCAATATTTCCATAGATTTCGGTGCGTCGGCAATTTCCATTTCGACGATTTCGTTGTCGAAATAACCTTTGCGGTACTTTTCCGCAATTTCTTTTTCGAAAACATCGTTCGGGGTTTCGCCTTTTTCCAACTTCCTTACTTCAACCAAAAGTTTTACAAGCGTGCGTTCCGCAGCCGCTTCGGCTTTTGCTTGAACTTTTTTGAATTGTTCTTCTTTAACCAAACGAATACTACATTCGACCAAATCCCTTACCATAGATTCAACGTCCCTTCCGACGTAACCTACTTCGGTAAACTTGGTAGCCTCTACCTTTATGAACGGCGCTTTTACTAGTTTTGCAAGTCTTCTTGCGATTTCAGTTTTACCTACGCCCGTAGGACCTTTCATAATAATGTTTTTAGGCGTAATTTCTTCCATCAGTTCGGGTGAAAGCATACTTCTTCTATATCTGTTTCTAAGCGCAATGGCAACAGCCTTTTTTGCGTTTGATTGACCTATAATGTATTTATCGAGTTCCGTAACTATTTCTCTTGGTGTTAAGTCCATAATATTCACTCCTTAAATAACTTCGCAAGTAATGTGGTCGTTTGTGAAAACGCATATTTCGCTTGCGATTTTAAGCGCTTTTTTCGCAATCGTTTCCGCATCGTAATCGGTTTCCTGAATCAACGCTCTTGCAGCGGACAAAGCGTAATTTCCTCCGCTGCCGATAGCGCACACGCCGCCGTCGGGTTCGATGACTTCGCCCGAACCGCTTACTATAAGCATTGAATTTTCGTCGGCGGTTATCATCATTGCTTCGAGTTTTCTGGGTACTTTGTCGTTTCTCCAAAGTTCGGCAAGTTCAACTGCGCTTCTTAAAAGATTGCCCGAAAATTTATTAAGCATTTCTTCGAACCTTTCCGAAAGCGTGAATGCGTCCGCAACCGAACCTGCAAACCCGAAAATAACCTTTCCGCCGTAAATTCTTCTTACCTTAACGGCGTTGTTTTTAAATATTACCGATTCGGACATAGTAACTTGTCCGTCCCCTGCTATTGCTGTATGCCCGTTTTTTCTTACGGCGCATATAGTAGTTCCTCTAAATTCCATACTCATAATTGCTCCTTGATTAGTTTTATATTTTTTATAGAACGCTCTGCAAAATCCCTTTTCTTTAACGCTTTATCACGATAAACGGCAGGCAACGCCGACAAAATTCCGTAATTTGCGTTCATCGGTTGGAAGTCTGCGTTTTCGGTCGCAACGTACCTTGACAACGCACCTAAAACGGTAGTGTTATCCAACTTTAAGGATTCTTTTCCGTTCAACTTTAATTTCATATTTATACCTGCCAAAAGCCCTGAAGCGGCGCTTTCGACATAGCCTTCCACACCCGTGATTTGCCCTGCGAAGAACACGTTCGGGTATTTTTTCAACGAAAAATCGCTGTTTAACACCTTTGGCGAATTTATATAAGTATTTCTATGCATAACGCCGTAACGCAAATATTCGGCATTTTTAAGCGCAGGTATTATACCGAAAACTCTTTTTTGCTCGCCCCATTTAAGATTAGTTTGAAAACCTATAAGATTAAAAGATTCGCCGTCTTTATCTTCACGCCGTAATTGCAAACAAGCGTACCCACGTTTATTAGTCCTAGGGTCGTAAAGACCTACAGGTTTAAGCGTGCCGAACCTTAAAGTGTCTATTCCCCTGGAAGCCATAACTTCTACGGGCATACAGCCTTCGAAAACGGCTGTGTTTTCAAAATCTTTTTGTGGCGCTTTTTCGGCGGATAAAAGTTCCTTTACGAAAAGTTCGTAAGTTTCCTTATCCATCGGACAATTTACGTGGTCGCCGTCCCCTTTGCCGTATCTATCGCCGTAAAAGGCATAATCGAAGTCGATTGAATCTTTGCTTACTATCGGCGAGGCTGCGTCGTAAAAGAATAAATTATCGCCCGTAATACGCATTATGCTTTGGCTGAGTTTATCCGTAGTAAGCGGGCCCGTCGCTATTATGACGTTTTCGCTTAAATCTATATCGGTAACTTCAGCCGAAATAAACTCTATATTTTTATGATTTTTAATTTTCTCGGTAATTTCCGCCGAAAATTTTTCTCTATCGACGGCAAGCGCATTGCCGGCAGGCACTCTGGTTTTATCGGCAACGGGAATGGTAAGCGAACCCAAAATACGCATTTCTTCTTTCAAAAGTCCGCAAGCGTTGCCGTAAACGTCGGCTGATTTCAACGAATTGCTACACACGAGTTCGGCAAAATTTTCGCTTTTGTGTGCAGGCGTGTATGCGTTGGGTTTTATATCGTAAAGTTCTACTTTTATACCCCTTTCAGCAAGATAATATGCGCTTTCAACACCTGCAAGCCCTGCCCCTACTACCTTTACTTTCATTTTTCTTCAGTTACCTTATAATCGCATTTTTTATCCGAACATTTAACGCCGTCTTTTACTTTTATCAAATATGCGCCGCATTTGGGGCATTTTTCGCCCGTCGGCATATCCCAACTCATAAACTTGCAATCGGGATAATTAGAACAACCGTAAAAAACTTTGCCTGCTTTTGAAGTAAGTTTCTTGGTCGGCTTTCCGCAAATCGGGCAAACGCCTTCGGTTTGCGCTACCGACGCAGTGTGCTTACATTTCGGGCAAGAATAATATTTACCGAATTTACCGTTCCTTTCCACCATAAATTCGCCGCACTTGGGACATTTTTCTTTAGAAACGACTTCGTTAAGCGGTCTTGTGTTTTTACAGGAAGGATAATTAGAACAAGCAAGGAACTTACCGTACGTGCCTTCCTTTTCCACCATAGGTGCGCCGCATTTATCGCAAATTTGGTCGGTGGGTATGGTCACTTTTTCGTTTACGGGCTTTATGTTGCTACATTCGGGATAATTAGTACAAGCGTAATAATTACCGAATCTACCGCTGTTTATAGACATAGGTGCGCCGCACTTATCGCAAATAACGTCGGTTATTTTGCTCTTTTTTACTTGCTTTTCAAAAGGTCTGTAAAAATCGGCAATAAGTTTGTGCCAGTCCTTGCCGCCGTCGCCGATATCGTCTAGGGCGGTTTCCATACGAGCGGTAAAAGTTATGCTCATAATATCGGGGAAATATTTAACCAAAAAATCTATTAAATTAAAAGATATGTCGTTGGGTACTAAATATTTACCTTCTTTTTTAACGTACTCTCTCTTTTTATCCGAAAGTTTCGCCATTATGGTAGCGTAGGTCGACGGTCTGCCGATACCCTTGTCTTCCATAGTTTTTATAAGCGTCGCTTCGGTATACCTGAGCGGCGGTTTAGTGAATTTTTGCTCGCTTAACAAGTCTATCAAATTAACCTTTTCGCCTTCGGTCAAATTAGGTAGCATTGACGTATTTTCATCGTCGTCCGCATTATCGTTAGGCTTAAATTCTTCGTAAACGGCGGTAAAACCTTTAAATAACGGTGTTTTTCCGCTCGCCTTAAAGATATATCCGTCCGCTTCGACGTCTAATTGAACGCTGTTGTACTTTGCTTCGCTCATTTGCGATGCGATAAATCTTTCGTAAATAATTTTATATAGCCTATATTGATTTTTATCCAAAACGGTTTTAAGGCTATCGGGAGTTATTTTTACGTCGATAGGTCTAATCGCTTCGTGGGCGTCTTGCGCATCTTTTTTGCTTTTATAAACGTTGGGTTTTGCAGGAACGTATTCTTCGCCGTAAACGCTTTTAATATACGCTCTTGCGTCGTCTTGCGCTTCCTTGGAAATTCTTACGCTGTCCGTTCTCATATAAGTAATAAGAGCAAGGTTTCCGTTAGGGGTTTCGACGCCTTCGTAAAGTCTTTGCGCTATTTGCATAACTTGGGGAGCGGTCAACCCTAATTTTGAAGAACCGTCCTGTTGCAACGTACTTGTTATAAACGGCGCAGGTGCGTGTGTTTTAGTTACGCTTTTCTTAAGATTGTTAACGGTAAAGATTGCCGATTTAAGTTTTTCGACTAAACCGTCCGTTTCTTCTTTTGTTTTGGGTTTGTATTTTTTTCCGTTATATTCGGAAAGCAACGCTTTGAATTGCGACTTAGTTGCGTTTTCCAAAATCGCTTTTACGTTCCAGTATTCTTGCGGAACGAAGGCTTTGATTTCCCTTTCCCTTTCAACGACAAGTTCAAGTGCAACCGATTGCACCCTGCCTGCCGAAAGATTTTCGTTCAGCCTAGTGCTTGCCGCAGGAGAAATAGTGTAACCTACTAACCTGTCGAGAACCCTTCTCGCTTGCTGAGCGTCCACTAGATTTTTATCTATTTCTCTGGGATTTTCGATAGCGTTTTTTACGGCTTTTTCAGAAATTTCGTTAAACTCTATACGACTGTATTTGCCTTCGTCGAGTTTTAATACTTCCGCCAAATGCCAACTTATTGCTTCCCCTTCTCTATCCGGGTCGGTTGCAAGGTATATTTTGCCTGCCTTTTTCGCTTTTTCCTGTAACCTTTTTATATCTTGTTTTTTATCGGGATTAACCACGTAAGTAGGCTCGAACGTACCCGACGCAATGCTTATGCCCATATGATTTACGGGTAAATCCCTTACGTGCCCCTTCGATGCGTCCACTTTAAAATTAGAGCCCAAAAACTTTTCTATTGTTTTCGCTTTATGCGGAGATTCCACTATAATTAAATCCATTTATTTCTCCTTGATTAAACTCTGCTATACCTGTTGCCGCCGAGTTTTACTATGAGTTTTTTGATTTCCAACATCGAAAGAACAGGCATAAGTTCGTACGCCTTTTTCCCCGTTATTTCGCATAATTTATCTATATGTATTTCGTTTTCTTTTATTATATCGTAAACTTCTTTTTCTTTATCGGTTAGTTGTACTTCGGGTTCTTTCGGAACTTCTATGCCGTAAAAATTCAAAATATCTTCGGCGGATAAAGTTAAGTATGCGCCGCATTGCAAAAGTTTGTTGCACCCTGCGCCCGACGATACGTTTACCGAATACGGCAAGGCAAACACCTGCCTAGATGAGCCTTCAGCGTATTCCGCAGTATAAAACGTTCCGCTTTTTTCGCCGCCGCTGACGACAAGCGTGCCCATTCCTAAACCTGCGATTATGCGGTTTCTTACAGGAAAGAACCACCTTTCGCTTTTGGTTTCGGGCGGATATTCCGAAATAGCAAGCCCGTTTTTACAAATCCTGTCGAAAATTCCTTGATTTGTTTTGGGGTAAACACAATCGAAACCGCTTGCCAAAACCGATATGACTTTGCCCGTTCTTACGCCTGCCGTCAACACGGCTTCGTCCCCGCCTTCGGCAAGCCCCGTAACGACGGTTACGCCTGCTTGGTTAAGCGTAGAAACTATTTCTTCTGTCTTTGCGATGATAAACGGCAAAGTTTTTCTACTGCCGACTACGGCAAATTTTTTGGTTTTAAGTAAGTCGACGTTACCCCTATAATACAATACTAGTGGCGGACAAGGTATACATTCGAGTTCTTCGGGATAAATATCGTCGTCAATCGTTATACAGCCCGTTCCGCTTTTGTTAAGCGTATTTATCGTGAAATTAAAATATTCTTCGGTAGCGGCGGAAAGAAAGGAATTATAAACCCCGTCGCCCAAAAACTTTCTTATAAAACTTTCGTTACGGCAAACGTTATCCGCAAACGAAGATGTAACGAACTCGTCGTAAAGTCGTTTTTTGTGTTTATACTCTATTCCGCTGAAAGAATCGAGCCAAATAAGGTAATTCCTTTTATTATAATCCATAACTGTCTTCTCGCCTATACCCTATTGCTTCTAAAATATGTTCGGGCATAATATTTTCGGAAAGAGCCATATCGGCAACGGTTCTTGCCACCTTTATAATACGGCTTCTAGCCCTAGCCGAAAGTTTAAGATTATCGTAGGCGTTTTTAAGTATTTCTTCACATTCTTTGGACAGTTTACAATATTTTTTTATTTGCTTTTCGCCCATAGCGGCGTTGCAGGTAATGCCGTCGTCCTTAAAGCGTTCTATTTGTATAAGTCTTGTACGGTTTACCCTTTGACGAATTTCTTCGCTGGTTTCTTCTTTGCTGTCCGAAACTAATTCTTCGTACTTAACGTTATCCACTTCGACCTGCAAATCTATTCTATCCAAAAGCGGACCCGAGAGTTTTGCCCTGTACTTTGCTATTTGGGTAGGCGTGCAAGTGCAAACTCTGTCAGCCGAACCGTAGTTACCGCAAGGGCAAGGGTTCATACTGCCACACAAAATGAAATCCGCAGGATAAGTTACGTTGGAATTTATCCTTGCGATTGTAACGACGCCGTCCTCCAAAGGTTGACGCAAAGCCTCTAACGAACTGCGTGAGTATTCGGGCAATTCGTCCAAAAACAACACGCCGTTGTGTGCAAGACTTATTTCGCCCGGTTTTACGGGCATATGTCCGCCGCCGACCAAAGCCTTAGTCGTTGCGGTATGATGGGGCGTTCTGAACGGACGAGTAGTAATTATGCCGTCGTTTTCACCCAAATAGCCTGCAACCGAATGAATTTTAGTACATTCGAGCGCTTCTTCTTTAGTCATATCGGGCATAATGGTAGGTATACACTTTGCAAGCATAGTTTTACCCGTTCCCGGCGGTCCTACAAGCAAAACGTTATGTCCGCCGCTGACTGCGGTTTCTATCGCACGTTTTGCAAAAGACTGACCTTTTACGTAACACATATCGGCACCGTAGCGGCTTGCCGAGTCGTTTACTGCGTATTCCTGCTGAATTGTTACGGGGACTAATTCCAACCCCGAAATATGGTCGATTACCTGTTTTAAATTTTCACAAGCGTAAACTTCGATATCACCTACGAAGGACGCTTCTTTTTCGTTCCCCTTAGGGACTATAAACTTTTTAAAGCCTGCTTTAGAGGCTGAAATTAAAAGAGGCAAAACGCCGTTTATACGCCTTAACGAACCGTCCAAAGACAGTTCGCCCAAAAACACGTATTCGTCGGTATCGGCAACTAATTGTCCCGTTGCGCAAAGCACGCCTATGGCTATCGCAAGGTCGAAGGAAGAACCTTCCTTTTTTACCCCTGCAGGGGCAAGATTGACTATTATCTTTTTCGGCGGAACTGCCCTGCCGCTGTTTTTAAGCGCAGAACGAACCCTTTCTTTGGATTCTTTAACCGCAGTGTCGGCGCACCCGACTATATCGTAAGCAGGCAAGCCGTTGCCGACGTCTACTTCCGCTATTACCCTTATTCCGTCAAGCCCCGAAAGAGCGTAGCCGTTTATCTTTGCAAGCATATTACCACCTAAAAGCACCTATATTCAAAGGATATGCGGATACCGCTATTCCTAAATATTTAGTAACGGCAAATCCGAAAGCCACCAACGCAAACAACGCAACCGCACCGAATACGATATGTGATATAGAAACTTCCTTATAAACCTTTTTGCCGTACCTTGACAAAATATTGAGTGCAAGAACTATAAACCCTACGTAGAATATCGACGGCAACGCAAAGGTTGAAATCGCACAATTTGCATCAAATGCCGATAACGCCCAAGTAAATATGAAAGGTACTACTAAAGCAAGGTAAGGAATAAGAGTGTTTTTCTTAAACGCACCCGTCTTTACATCGTCGGTATTCGCTATTAAAGAATACATTACGTAGGAAGTGCAATATACGAACGAAAACAAAGCCAAAGCCGATATAACGGTATTGCCGAACAAATAATGGCTTGCGCTTAATTTTTCCGCTTTATACCCTAATAAATTTGCAAATATATTAGACGAATTGTTTGCCGAATAAGCGGTTGAAACAGCCCTTGACGGCATAGTGAAAATCTTTCTTATCATTCCGCCGAATGTTACGCCTGCATAATAGTTGGAATATACGTTTATAGAGAATATATAGGTAAGCCCCGTCCAAACGATACCGGCAACGAAAAACGCAATGATAAAAGATACTAACGAAAGATTGAACTTTCTTTCGTATTCGTAGCCGCTTAAAGTTTTCAATTTGTTTTGCTTGATAAGCGCAAGCACGAACAAAACTATCAATGCAACCAAAACGAACACCGCTTGCATTTTTACCGACAACGCAAACGCAAAAGATATGCCCGAAGCAATTAGCGGTAAATAATATTTTAACCCTGTTTTTCTTGAAAGAACTTTATCGTAGAATTTATACATAAACGCTATAGAAAGCAATGCGAAGAACACAAAAATAGCGTCAACGCCACCGAAGCCTGCAAGCGAAAGCGCAAAACCGCTTACTGCGTAAAGTGCAGCGAAGATAAGCCCCGAATAATCACAATCGAAAAGTTTTCTACCTATAAAGAATATTAGTAAAATCGTTGCAACCGAGAACAATGCGGGAATTATGCGAAGTCCTAAAACGTTACCGCCGAAAATCGCTACGCCGACCGATATAAGTTGCAAACCGAAAGGATTTACCGTATCGTCGACGAAAGTTCCGCCGTGAAGAATATTCAAAACGCTTTCAAGCGTAACCGCTTCCCTTTGGGTAAGCGCAGAATATTTTGCGTTATAAACGCCGTCCTTTACGCAAGAATAATCGAACTTATCTTGCTCGTCCAAAAGCGCAGCCGCAGCCTTTACCCTGTAAGCGTAGATTTTACTTGTAAGCGTGGGCGAAGGTGTTCCGGTTTTATTTGCATTAGGACCTGCGTACTTAACTTCGGCTTTAATAACTTTGCCGTCTTGGTTCAAGAATACAACTTCGTTTATTCTAACTTCTTGTTTAGTAGAAATTTGAATGTATTTTCTAAAATCCGAAGCCGTTAAAGTAGTTAAACGAACCCAACCGTTAGCGTTATCGGTATCTACCGTTACCGTTTTATCTCCGCCGCCACTAGAAGTGAAATAACTATTATTTGCACTGCTTGCGGTAGATAGGCTATAACCGACATTGAAACTTGCTTCGGTTTTTCCGCTTGTAGTACCCAAGTTAAGCCAAATATCCCCTACGGTTTCGTCACCGTTATCGGTATTTTTGGTAAGTTCGAAAATAACGGAATCGTAATCGCCGCTATCCCATTGAACCGATTGATAGGACGAACTCGGGGTCTTTGCCGAATATATCGCCGACGGAATTATCACGCCAAGCAAAAATATAAAACAAATAGCCGAAACAACGCCGAGACAAAGTTTGTTTAACTTCTTCTTAGCGGGCTTTTTCGCCTTTTCGGTTTTTTGTTTTTTAACTTCGACAACTTTAGCCTTTTTAAGTTCTTCCACCTTTGCCGCATATTTGTTTGCGGTATCTTCGTTAGAAAGACTTATAAACTTTTGGAAAAGTTCTTCAAAATTTCCGTCGATATTTTTTAACGACGTAAAATTTTCAGTCATAAGCACTAAAGCGTAATAATAACCGTAAACGCTTTCGGAGGCGTTTTCGATTATGCTTTCAGATGCGGTTTTTGCCGTTGCAAAGTCGCCTGCGGCAAATGCGTTTTTAAAAATTTGCTTTTGTTCTTTTAAATTAAATTCTTGCATACATTTCTCCGATGATTTTTAACGTACTTTAAACATTATATACTACTTTTTGAAAATTGTAAAGATTTTTAGATAAAAAAACAACCTGTAAACGAAATTACAGGTCGTATTTTTTTAATTTTTTATCTTACTTCCTTTATCTTAGCCGCTTTTCCGGTAAGTCCACGCAGATAGTAGAGTTTTGCACGGTTGACTTTACCCTTTCTTACTACCTGAATATCGGTAATCTTTGGCGAATGCAACGGGAAAGTTCTTTCCACGCCTACGCCGAACGAAATTCTTCTTACGGTAAAGGTTTCACCTATTCCGCCGCCCTTCCTTGCAATAACAACGCCTTCAAAACCTTGAATTCTTTCTCTGGAACCTTCAATAACTTTTACGGATACTTTAACGGTATCGCCTACGTTGAAAGAGGGAACGCTTTCCTTAAGACTTTCTTTATCGATTGCTTCGATTATTCCTTTCATAGCCTTTTTACCTCCATATTTACTAAACGTTCATTGCACGGGGCAAGAGGACCGTCCGAAGTCTTGTTTATTTTATCATAAATTTAATTAAAACGCAAGCGTTTTTCATACATAAAATGCGTCTTTTATGTGGTTTATCGATTTATTTTTTACTTCTACCACGTCAAACCGACATTCGCAGTCGTTTTTATTCTCCCGCATAAGAAATTCTTCCGCAACTTTGCGGTATTTTTGCCTTTTTATATAATCGACTGCTTCGCTAGGTTCGCCGTAATCGGCGGAAGTCCTTGTCTTTACTTCTATAAAAACAATTGTTTCGCCGTCCTTTGCGATTATATCTATCTCGCCGAAATGCGTTTTATAATTTAATGCGAGAATTTTATAACGCTGCTTTTTCAGGTATCTTACCGCTAATTTTTCTCCGCTGGAGCCCAAAAGTTTTTTATAAAAGTCTTTCTGTGTATCGAACACGGTCCTATCTCCTTTATAACTTCGATATGCGCTTTCGTTCCGTACCCTTTATGCTTTTCAAAGCCGTATTCGGGGTAAATTTCGGCATACTTTTCCATAAGCGTATCCCTATAAACTTTTGCCACTATCGACGCTGCGCCTATCGTGTAACTGTTTGCGTCTCCTTTAACTATATACTCCGCAGGAAAATCGAAGTGCAAGTCTATGCCGTCCACCAGCGTTATATCGGGTTTTATTTTTAGTCCGTTAACGGCGTTTGCCATACATTTTTTTACTGCGTTAAGTAT
>CAZMOQ010000032.1:0-11328 GCA_964568155.1 uncultured Clostridia bacterium
TAACCCCATTTCGTACATCGTGTATAAAATTCTGCGTTGTACGGGTTTAAGTCCGTCTTCGACTCTCGGTAACGCCCTATCCAAAATAACGTGTTCGGCATAAGGCATCATCGAATCGTGCAACACGCCGTCAAGCGAAGTTTGTATTATTTTACCTTTGTTTTCCATAAATTACTTCCTCACTTCCTTGATAAAGTTGTCAACCTTATTAAAGTTGGCGTGTTCTTGAATATACTTCTTTCTTTCGTCTATTTGGTCGCCCATTAAAACGGTTATAAGCCTATCCGCTTCGGCGGCGTCTTCAACCGTAACTTGCATTAAAGAACGGGTTGCGGGGTCCATAGTAGTTTCCCAAAGTTGTTCGGGATTCATTTCGCCAAGACCTTTGTATCTTTGCAACTGATAGCCTTTACCTACTTTTTCTATTTTTCTTTGCAATTCGGCGTCGTCGTATGCGTATTCGACTACGTCTTTTTTATAAATCTTGTAAAGCGGCGGCATACCTATGTATACGTGTCCGTAAATAACTAAATCCTTCATATACCTAAAGAAGAAGGTTAAAAGTATCGCTCTGATATGAGCGCCGTCTTGGTCGGCATCGGATAAAATTATAACTTTGTGATATTTTAATTCTTCCAAATCGAAATCGGAAGCGATACCTGCGCCGAGTGCGCTTATTATCGTCCTTATTTCTTCGTTTTGAAGTATTTGGTCTAACTTTTTCTTTTCTACGTTAAGCGGTTTGCCCCTTAATGGTAAAATCGCTTGATATTGTCTTACCCTTGCTTGTTTTGCGCTACCGCCTGCGGAATCGCCTTCGACTATAAAAAGTTCGTTAAGTTCAGGTTTTCTACCCGAACAAGCCGCAAGTTTCCCTACCAAATTTTGCGCTTCTATACTCTTATTCGCCCTTGCAATTTCTTTTGCCTTTCTCGTTGCGATTCTTACCTTAGCCGCAGCCTGTGCTTTTTTTATAACGCTGTCGAATACCGAAGAAAGTTTGCGGCTTTTACTTAAAGCGTCTATTCCGTCAACGGTAACCGTTTCAACTATGGGGCGAATTTCGGGATTGCCTAATTTAGTTTTGGTTTGCCCTTCGAACTGAACGTTTTTCATCTTTATGGATAAAATAGCGGTAAGACCTTCCCTAAAATCTTCACCCATAAAGTTAGCGTCTTTTTCTTTTAAATAGTTTTCCTTTCTAGCAAAATCGTTAAGAACTCTTGTAATCCCCGACCTGAAGCCAGTTTCGTGAGTACCGCCTTCGGGTGTAGGAATATTGTTTACGTAAGAAAATACGCTTTCGGTATAAGTTTCGGTGTGCTGTATGGCAAACTCTACGATTACGCCGTCTTTTTCGGCGCATACGTATAAAGGCTCGCTATACAAAGCGTTTTTGCCTTCGTTTACATATTTTGTAAAATCTTTTATACCGCCGTCGTATTTATATTCGATTGTAGAATTTTCTTTCCGTTCGTCTACGAGCGTAATACTTAACCCCTTATTCAAAAAAGCAAGTTCTTTCAAACGCTTAGATATGGTATCGTATGAAAAATCTATCGTTTCAAAAACTCTTTTATCGGGTAAAAACTTTACGAAAGTACCTTTTTTGTCGGTTTTTATCTTAGTATTATTTAAATGATATTCGGGTACGCCCGATTTTATTTTACCGTCTTTATCCGCAAAAGATTTAAATTTCATTTCGTAAACGGTTTTATTATATACTTCGACGTAAAGCCATTCCGACAAAGCGTTGGTTACCGATGCGCCTACGCCGTGCAAACCGCCCGAAAAATTATAATTATCTTCGCCGAACTTACCGCCTGCGTGAAGTTGAGTAAATACGACTTCTACGCCCGATACGCCTTGTTTTGGGTGAATATCCGTAGGTATACCCCTTCCGTTATCTTCAACCGACGCACTGCCGTCTTTATACAGTTTTACCGTAATTTTATCCGCATATCCGTTTGCCGCTTCATCCACGGCGTTGTCTACGATTTCCCATAAAATATGGTGAAGCCCCCTGACGCCCGTAGAACCGATATACATACCGGGACGCATTCTAACAGCGTCTAAACCTTCAAGTATTTTAATGTCTTCAGCATTGTAACGAGTTTTTGCCACTTTACACTCTCCAAAACTATATTAAGTTAATTTTATCACACATTTAAATATTTTTCAAGCAAATACCACAACAAAAAGTGGTTGCTTTTTTCAGCAACCACCAAAAGTTGTATTTTTAATTAGTTTTGCAACCGTTTTTAAAGGTTTCGTCGCAAACTTCTTTACGCAACATATCCCCTGCGAATAATTCTATATCCGTATAAAGTTTAAGTTTTTGTTGCACTAATTTAGCGTCCGAAACTTCTTCTCCGTTTTCGTCGGTCAATCTATCGACAATAATTTTTTTATTGAAAGATGTTGACGGTGAAAGAACTTCCAAAACGTCTCCTTTTACAAATCTGTTACGCATTTCGATTAAAACGTAGCCTTCGGCTTTATTATAACTTAAAACGTTCGCAATAAACTTTCTACTTCCCTTACTTTGAGAATCGTCGTAATTTATAGTTTTTTCGTTATTACCGAACGCATACGCCACAGTAAATTCCCTGTGAGCGGTTTTTAAAACTTCGTCGTAAAAAAGTCTGTTATTTTTATAATCTTTACCTATTTCGTAATAACTGTCAATAGCCCTGCGATATGCGTTTATAACGGTAGCAAGATAATATTCCGACTTCATTCTACCTTCTATTTTAAACGAAACGATACCTGCGTTAACTAATTCGTCTATGTAGTCGATTAAATTCAAGTCTTTACTGTTTAATATATAAGTTCCCCTGTCGTCTTCTTCAATGGTAAGATAATCTCCGCCTTTGTTTTTCTCTCTGATTTCGTATTCCCAACGACAAGCCTGAACGCACGCTCCACGATTGCTGTCCCTACCGGTAAGATAATTGCTTAAAAGGCATCTACCGCTGTAAGAAACGCACATTGCACCGTGAATAAACGTTTCTATTTCGATTTCAGGCACGCTTTTAGATATTTCAGCGACTTCGGAAATAGACAATTCCCTTGCTAATATAACACGCTTTACGCCGTAATCAGCCCAAAACTTTACTGCGGCAAGGTTAAGTGTGTTTGCTTGCGTAGAAAGGTTTATCGGTAACTTAGGCGCACACTTTTTTGCGATTGACACCAACCCGACGTCGGAAATTATCACGCCGTCCGCATTTATGCTTTGCAAGAATTTAAAATATTCTTCCGCTTCTAATAAATCGGCGTTTCTTGCCAAAATATTGACGGTAACGTAAACTTTTTTACCTAAAGAATGAGCGTATTTTACCGCTTCTTCTAATTCGTTGTCGTCAAAATTGCCCGCCATCGCTCTAAGCGAAAACTTTTTACCGCCGACGTAAACCGCATCGGCACCAAAATAAAAAGCGGTTTTCAGTTTATTCATATCGCCTGCAGGCGCAAGCAGTTCTACTTTGTTCATTATTTTGCTACGGCAATAAGTAAACCGTCCTCCAAATCTATCAGTCTAGTAAAAAAATCGTCGTCCGCAAACATTTTATCTATAAACGCTTGCATATTTCTATGTGCTGTTCGATTGCGTTTTTCGGGCTCGGATAAAGAATATTCTTTCAAAAGCACGTTATCGGCAAAAATAACGCCGCCTGAAACTATAAGTTCCTTTAAAAAAGGCATATATTCCAAATAATGGCTTTTTGGTCCGTCAAGAAAAATAAAATCGAATTCCCCTGAAATTACTGGGATTATTTTAGAAGCGTCCCCTTCGTATATTTCAACTCTATCGAAAACGCTGAAAATTTTAAAATTTTCTTTCGCCACCTGAACCGCTTTATCGTCTATTTCCAAAGTAACCAACTTGCTGTTTTCGCTTGCTAATAACATTCCTATCGAGGAACACCCGTAAGCCGTGCCTATCTCTAAAATTTTTTTCGGTTTAAGGGCGGTAACGAACGAAGTAAGCAAATCGAACGACGAATCTCTTAAAACGGGAATTCCTTCTTCTTTTGCCGAAAGCCTAAGTTCTTTTAATTTTTCAAATTTATCGTTCATACTTCCATTATAACGGGTAAAATCATAGGATTCTTCTTAGTCTTTTTAAATAAGAAGTTTTTAAGGCTGCGCCTTACTACGTTTTTGATTTCGCTTTGATTTCCGTCCGTTTTAATCTCTAAATTCTTTAATGCGTTAATAACGTTTTGTTTCAAATCTTCCGCAAGTTTATCGTCCATTACAAAACCTTTTCCTACGATATCGGTCGAAACTATAACGCCGCTGCCTTCGTCGACGCAAACTACCACTACGACCAACCCGTCTTCGGAAAGATGAATCCTATCCCTTAAAACCACGCTTTCGCCTGCGTCTATGCCTAAACCGTCAACCAACCTTGTTCCCGAAGAAAAGTTATCGCCGAACTTCATCGAACGTGAAGTAAACTCAACGGTGTTTCCTATATCTGCGATTAAAATATTGCTTTTACGCATTCCCAAATCTTCCGCAAGTTTGGCGTGCTTTCTCAAATGCCTGTATTCGCCGTGTACGGGAATAAAAAACTTAGGCTTAACAAGCGAATGTAATATTTTCAATTCGCCTTGACAAGCGTGCCCCGAAACGTGAATAGGCTCTAAACTTTCGTAAATAACTTCGGCGCCCTTGCGGTACAAATTGTTTATAACGCCGTAAATCATCTTTTCGTTACCGGGTATCGGACTTGCGCTTATAACTACGGTATCGTTTGCGCCGATGGTTATTTTGTTGAATTCCCCCGATGCCATTCTCGTTAATGCGCTCATAGGTTCGCCTTGCGAACCCGTTGAAACGATAAGAATCTCGCTATCTTTAAAATTTTTCAACTTATCCGAGTCTACGATAAGTTTTTCGGGAATATTAAGTTCGCCTATTTTTGCGGCTGCGTCGGCAACGTTAATCATACTTCTTCCCGACAAAACGACCTTTCTTTTGTATTTCACAGCCAAATCTAATATTTGTTGCAACCTATGAACGTTAGAAGCAAACGTTGCGACAATCAATCTTCTTTCCAAGTTGTCGGAAAAAACCCTATCCAAAGTTTCACCAACAACTTTTTCACTCATCGTATATCCCGGTCGTTCTATGTTGGTTGAATCAGCCATCAACAATAAAACGCCTTTTTTACCGATTTCGGAAATTCGGGTTAAATCCATATGTTCGCCGTTTATCGGCGTAAAATCTATCTTATAATCGCCCGAATGGAACACAACTCCGACGGGAGTAGTTATGGCAAGCGCAACCGAGCCTGCTATCGAATGGTTCACATTTATAAATTCGACCGAAAAACAGCCTAGTTTTATAACGCTGCCTGGTTTTATGCAATTTAAATTAACGTCGTTTAATTTATGTTCTTTTAATTTATTTTCGGCAAGCGTAAGCGTAAGTTTTGTACCGAAAACGGGAACGTTGATTTCTTTTAACAAATACGGCAAAGAACCTATATGGTCCTCGTGCCCGTGAGTTATCAAAATACCCCTTATTTTATTTTTGTTTTCGACCAAATACGAAATATCGGGTATAACTAAATCTATACCTGGCATATCTTCCGACGGGAACGAAAGACCTGCGTCGATTATTATAATATCTTTACCATATTCAAGCGCCGTCATATTTTTACCGATTTCTCCAACGCCGCCTAAAAAACGAACTTTTAATTTCTTATTTTCTTTCAAACAAATTACCTCTCAAAATTATTTTTACAACACAAAATACCGCCTTTTCAAAGACGGAAATTTGTTTTAATTCGGCAAAACCGCCGAAAAAAACCCTTGCGGGTAAAACGCCGTTAAGGCGAACAATTCGTTATTTTAGTTTATTATACACTAAAAACAAAAAAAAGTAAACCACCTTTACGTCTTTTATAATAAAATAATATTTTTTGAAAAAAGACTGTTGTTTTTACTTGTAAAATTTAAACGAATATTGTATAATTTGAAAAACACTTTACTAAACTAAACTGAAAGGAGTTATTTATGAGAGTTTACAATTTTGCAGCAGGTCCGTCCACGTTACCTCTCGACGTGCTTGAAGAAGCACAAAGAGATTTACTTGATTTTAATAATTCAGGTATGAGCATTACCGAAATGAGTCATCGGTCGAAAACTTTTATGGCTGTTAACGATGAAGCAAATTCGCTACTTCGTAAACTCCTTAATATTAACGACGATTACGCAGTGCTTTTCGTTCAAGGCGGCGCATCGCAACAATTTGCGGCAGTTCCCTTAAATTTACTTAAAAACGGCAAAGCGGATTATATTTTAACGGGTAATTTTGCAACCAAAGCATACGAAGAAGCGACCAAATACGGCGATATTTCGGTTGCGGCATCGTCTAAGGATAAAAACTTTACTTATATTCCCGATATGAACGAAGTAAAATTCAGGGACGGCATAGATTACGTACATTTTACCACGAATAACACCATTTTTGGTACTAGGTTTACAAGTCTTCCGAAAACGAACGCAACGCTCGTTACGGATATGAGCAGTAGTATTTTAAGCGAAGAAATCGACGTTACCAAATACGGTTTAATATATGCAGGCGCACAAAAAAATATCGCTCCCGCAGGCGTTACGATAGTAATCGTAAGGAAGGATTTACTCGGCAATCAATCGCCGATATGCCCCACAATGCTCCGTTACGACATACAAGCGAAAAACGATAGTTTATATAATACACCGCCTTGCTTCCCTATTTATATAGCAATGCTCGTTATGAGAAGGCTTGACAAACTCGGCGGCGTAAAAGCGATTCAACAAATCAACGAATACAAAGCAGGTCTTTTATACGATTTTATAGATAATTCAAAATTATTCAAAAACTACGTAAACAAACCCGACCGTTCACTTATGAACGTACCATTCGTTACGGGAAATGAAGAATTAGACGCAAAATTCGTAAAAGAAGCAACCGCAAACGGCTTGGTATCCTTAAAAGGACATAGGCTTGTAGGCGGAATGAGAGCGTCGATTTACAACGCTATGCCCATTGAAGGCGTAAAAGCGCTTGTTGAATTTATGAAAAAATTTGAACTTGAAAACAAATAAGGAATTAGCGAAAATGAAAAATATTTTAACACTTAACGATATCAGCGAAGTTATAAACGAAGTATTTACAGAAGATTACGCTATAGGTAAAAACGTTGAAAATCCTATAGGAATACTTTTAAGAAGTTTCAAAATGCACGATTATGCCCTACCCGAAAGCGTTATAGCAATCGGGCGTGCAGGCGCAGGAACGAACAACATTCCCGTTGACGAATACGCAAAAAAAGGCGTGGTCGTTTTCAATACGCCGGGCGCAAACGCAAACGCAGTTAAAGAATTAGTCGTAGCGGCTATGCTTTTAGGCGGTAGGAAAATTATTGCCGCAACCGAATGGGTAAAAACGCTTAAAGGTTCGGGCGACGACGTTATGAAGTTAGTCGAAAAAGGCAAAAGCAACTTCGTAGGGCACGAAATTACAGGAAAAACACTTGGAATTATAGGTCTTGGCGCAATAGGCGCAAGGGTTGCGAACGCAGCGGTAGGACTTGGTATGGAAGTTATCGGTTACGACCCCTATTTATCGGTTGAAAACGCACTTTTACTCTCAAGACAGGTAAAAAGAGTTAAAACAATAGAAGAAATTAAAGAAAAAAGCGATTTTATAACCGTACACATTCCCCTTCTTGCCGACAATAAGGAATTTATAAACGAAGAATTTATTTCAGAAATGAAAGACGGAGCCGTTCTTATAAACTTGGCAAGGGGCGAATTAGTCGATACCAAAGCAGTATTAAACGCTCTTTCAAACGGCAAATTAGAAAGATATATTACCGACTTTCCCAACGACGAACTTATCGGCGCTGAAAACGTCGTATGCTTACCCCACTTAGGTGCGTCAACACCCGAAGCGGAAGATAATTGCGCATTGATGGCATCGAAACAACTAATCGATTATATCGAAAACGGAAACATAACCAACAGCGTAAACTACCCCGCTTGCTCGTCGGCAAGATGCACGCCGTATAGAATTACCGCATTGCATAAAAATCAACAAAATATGATTGCGCAAATTTCTTCGATACTTGCAAAAAATAATATCAATATCGAAAATTTCGTAAATAAAAGCAAAGGCGAAAACGCTTATACGATACTCGATATCGAAAAGAGAGCGGACGAATCCGTTCTTAAAGAAATCGAATCTATTGACGGCGTAGTAAGAGTAAGAGAAATTTTTTAATCAACAACAAACTATAACAAACAACGGACGAAGCAAACCGCTCCGCCCGTTTTATTTTACTCTGTATAGGGAGATTTTTTATAACGATTAAAGTAATATGCAAATAACTCCGCCGTCGCCTTCATTTACAATCTTTCCTAATGTTTTACATATTTTTTCTTGCGTATCGGCAGGCATAGATTTTATTTTACCCGATAAGCTTTCTTCCATTAAATCACATAGCGATTTGCCAAACATATTCGTTCCCCAAATCCCCTGCGGATTACTCTCGAATTCCTTCATTAAATAATCGACTAATTCTTCGCCTTGTTTTTCGGTTCCTACTATAGGATTTACTTCTGCGGAAACGTCGACTTTCATTATATGCAAACTCGGCGCAGTGGCTTTAAGTTTTACACCGTAACTTCCGCCCTTTTTAACAAGTTCGGGTTCGGACAAAGACAGTTCGCTTACAGTCGGCGTAACTATTCCGTATCCGTTTTCTTCCGCCGATTTTAACGCAGTTTTTATTTTTCCGTACTCACGCTTTGCTTCGGCAAGAGATTTTACGTAACTTATAAGTTGATAATCGTCGGATATTTCGTCCCCACACTCTTCGGACAACACTTCGTAAAACAAACCTTGTTTTACACCGACGTCGTAAACGGCGCAACCTTCCCCTAATCTGATTTCGGACACTTCGGGATTATTTATTTTTTCGTCGGCGGAAAATATTCCGTCCAACGCTGAATAATCCTTCATTTTTTCCATATTAAGGCTTTCTTCTTTAATTTTTTCGGTAATTTGTTTGATTATTTTATTATCCGCCGGCAAAGCCTGCATCCATTTCGGTAAATTTACATCTATATTATGTAAAGGAAATTCGTATAGCACCCTTTCTAATATACCCGTTATATCGTCGATATTTAACTCGGTTACGTTTGCAAGCACAACGGGCACGCCGTATTTCGATTCAAGCGAATTTTTCAAATTTACGCTATCTTTCGACGTAACGTCTTTTACGTTTAGCACGATAACGAAGGGTTTGTTTATTTGTTTTAACTCGTTTACAACCCTTTCTTCCGCCGCTACGTAACTCGCTCTCGGCAACTCTCCAAAACTGCCGTCGGTGGTAACGACGATGCCTATCGTAGAATGTTCGCCTATAACTTTTTGCGTTCCTAATTCGGCGGCTTTTTCAAACGGCAATTCCTTTGCGCTCCAAGGTGTTTTTACTAATCTCGGTTTATCGTTTTCTTCGTGACCTATAACGCCGTCAACCAAATATCCTACGCAATCTATAAGCCTTACTTTTGCGCTAAGTTTGTTCTTTAATTGAATTTTTACGCCGTTAGCAGGTACGAATTTCGGCTCGGTAGTCATTATCGTTTTTCCGTCGGCGGACTGCGGCATTTCGTCTATTGCTATTTGTTTGCTTGTTTTATTCGATATATTAGGCAAAACCAAAGTTTCCATAAACTTGGTTATAAACGTTGATTTTCCCGTTCTTACAGGTCCAACAACGCCTATATAAATATCTCCGTTAGTTCGCTTCGCTATATCTTTGTAGATATCATATCTTTCCATAAAAAAACCTCCCACATATTACACGACTAATATATGAAAGGTTTTCGTAATTTATACTATTATTTTTCGTTCTTATCGGCTTTTTTCGCCTTCATTTTTACGAACATTTCTTTTATCGAGGTAGGGTGTTCTTCCCCTGCCAACATTCTTTCTATATTTTTTCTATGAGCAAACCAAGTAAAAAAACAAATGCCGAATACAAGCATATTCGCAATAATATAGAAAGTAATATTGCTTGCAATCATACCGTACTTTAAAAACAGTCTTATACTAGAAGCGCACGCAGGCGGAGTTATCGCAATAAACGAACCCGCTGCACCGAATTCCGTGAAATATATGAATAAAGCGGCGGCTATAAGCGACATTACAGCAACGGCAGTCCACGCCCAACCGCATATTATCGACGAAGAAAGGAAAACGCCTATCGTAGTTGCAATACCTTTTCCACCCTTGAATTTAAAGAAAACGGGAAAAATATG
This sequence comes from uncultured Clostridia bacterium, assembly GCA_964568155.1. GTDB lineage: Bacteria > Bacillota > Clostridia > Christensenellales > Borkfalkiaceae > UMGS775. The sequence goes on from CAZMOQ010000032.1 coordinate 10,329, forward strand.
CCCTATAACCGAACAAAATCCGCAAAGATACATACCTAAATCGCTCATTTCAAAAGAACTTAAAGAAACCCCTGCAAAAGAATTTGAAAAATGGCGTTCTCTTAAAATAAAATACCCCACGACCGTAGGAATAACCCCTTTCAACGCATCTAAAAACAAGGTAAGTATGCCTATTTTTAGACCAAAATTTCGACTCATATTAAGCGTTCCGGGATTGCCGCTTCCGACCGTTCTTACGTCTTTTTTCATCAATTTTGAAATAACTATCGCATTATTGAAACAACCTATCAAATAAGAACCGACAGCCAAAAGCAATAAAACTAATAAATCACTCATCTTCACCCTGCTCTCTTACTACGATTTTTATAGGCGTACCCGATAAATCGAAAGCACGCCTTAAGCAATTTTCCAAATATCTTTTATATGAAAAATGCATAAGTTCGGAATCGTTTACGAAGAAAACGAAGGTCGGCGGATTCGAACTCGGCTGAGTGCTGTAAAGAATTTTAAGCCGTCTGCCGTTTACCGAAGGCGGTTCGTTCATTCTTACGCTGTCTAAAATAAGGTCGTTAAGCATACCCGTTGAAACCCTGAATTGAGAATGAGAATACACTTCTTTTGCGATATCCAAAACTTTTTCGGCACGCTGCCCCGTTTTTGCCGAGATATATACGGTTTTAAAATAATCCATAAACTTAAGGTCTTCTTTCAATTTATCGTTAAACTTGTTTATGGTATTAGTGTCCTTATCTATCAAATCCCATTTATTCATAACGATAACGCTGGGTTTGCCTTGTTCGTGAACGTATCCGCAAATTTTAACCGATTGTTCGGTTAAGCCTTCGTTAGCGTCAACCACAACGATACATACGTCCGCACGGCGGATTGCACCAAGCGCACGCAAAACGCTATAATATTCTATATCTTCGTCAACGTTCTTTTTCTTACGGATTCCTGCGGTATCGATAAGCATATATTTTTGACCGTTATGCGTAAAAGG
>CAZMOQ010000033.1:0-10669 GCA_964568155.1 uncultured Clostridia bacterium
GTTAAAAAGGGCGGAGTTATGGCTAGTTCTAAAGTCGGCGGCTTATCGGGCGCATTTATTCCCGTAAGCGAAGATATCGGTATGATAGAAGGCGCAAATTGCGGAGAACTTACTTTCAATAAACTCGAAGCGATGACCGCCGTTTGCAGCGTAGGTATAGATATGGTCGCTATACCGGGCGATACTTCGGATACTACGATAGCGGCTATAATAGCCGACGAAGCTGCAATAGGTATGGTTAATAACAAGACTACGGCGGTAAGGGTAATTCCCGTACCGAACAAAAAAGTCGGTGATTTCGTAGAATTCGGCGGGCTTTTGGGTAGAGCACCTATAATGGCTGTTCAAAAGGCTTCGGCTGATAAGTTTATAAACAGGGGCGGGAAAATTCCGGCACCCATACACAGTAATAAAAATTAAGGAGATTGTTATGAAAAGAAAGGATATAAACCCCAAATATTTTTGGAAAGTAGAAGATATGTACGAAAATGCGGACGCTTGGAAATCCGCTTGCGATTATTTGGAAAAGAACAGCGATTTTTCTAAATATAAAGGCAAACTTGCCGATAAAAGCAAACTTTTGGAGTGTTTTAAACTTCAAGACGATTTAGCAAGAGTTTTGGAAAGGGTTTTCGTGTACGCAAGTATGTTGTGCGACCAAGACACTTCGGATTCAGCCAACGGTGCGCTTGTATCCAAAGCGCAAAGTTTGTACGTAAAACTCAATGCGGCAACTTCCTTTATAACGCCCGAACTTACTTCTCTTGACGAAAGTTATATCAAGTCTCTAATTACTGATAGCGATTTTTCGGATTACGACTACGCATTAAAGCAAATTTTAAAAACCAAAGCGCACGTACTTTCTACCGAAGCGGAAGAAATTCTTGCTTTGGGCGGCGAAGTTTATTCTAGTTTCAGGGACACGTTTATGAAGTTGGATAACGCCGATTTGCCTTTGGGTACGGTAAGGGATTCCGACGGTAACAAAATAAAACTCAGTCACGGCGCATATTCGGTATGTTTGCACAGCCTTGACAGGGAACTTAGAAGAAAGAGTTTCAAAGCATATTATAAAGCGTATATCGGTTTAATAAATACAATAACTTCCACTTATTACGGAAACGTTAAAAAGGACGTGTTCATAAGCAGGGCAAGAAAGTATAAAAGTTGTTTGGAAATGGCGCTTTCCGGCGAGGACGTTTCTCCCGAAGTTTACGATAATTTGATTAAATCGGTACACAAAGCCCTGCCGTATTTGCACGATTATATTGCGGAAAAGAAAAAACTTTTGGGTTACGATACAATGCATATGTACGATATTTACGTACCCATTGCCGAAAACGTCGATTTAAAACTCGAATACGAAGACGCATATAAACTTGTTGAAGAAGGTCTTGCGCCCTTAGGCGAAGAATACGTTAAACTTTTGCATCAAGCGTTTGAAGAAAGATGGATAGACGTTTACGAAAACGAAGGCAAGCGTTCGGGCGCATATTCTACGGGCGTATACGACGTTCACCCGTACGTTTTGTTGAATTATCAAAAAACCACGAACAGCGTTTTCACCATAGCACACGAAATGGGGCATAGTATTCACACGTATTTTTCTAATAAAAATCAACCTTACGCAAAGGCTGAATACAGAATATTCGTTGCGGAAGTTGCAAGCACGGTAAACGAAGTTTTACTCTTGAAACACGTTCTTAAAACCGCTACGGATAAAAAACTTAAAAAATATTTGCTTTCGTATTTCTTGGAAATGATGCGTACGACTTGTTTCAGACAAACGCAGTTTGCCGAATTCGAAGCGATAGCGCATAGGTCTGCCGAAAAAGGCAAACCGCTTACCAAAGAATATCTTTGCAAGGAATATTTGAAACTCAATAAACAATATTACGGAAAAGCAATCGTAAGCGATAAGGAAATTTCTTACGAATGGGCAAGAATACCTCATTTTTACAATTCTTTTTACGTGTATAAATACGCAACGGGTATTATCAGCGCAATCAAAATAGTGGATAGAATTTTAACCGAAGGCGAACCCGCTATTAAAGATTATTTCGCATTCCTTTCTTCTGGCGGCAGCAACGACCCCGTATCGCTACTAAAAATCGCAGGCGTAGACCTTACCGACGAAAAAGTTTTCGACGACGCAATGAAGGTTTTTGCTGATACTCTTGAAGAATTAAAAAGTTTATGATAGAAGCGACTTATAAAAACGATTTTGCCGAGTATAAAAAATTCACTTTTTATACGGTATTCGTGTTGAATAATAAAAAATCGTTGTTTATCACATTTGAAATTTTAGGAATTTTAGCGTTGATTCTTTCGGTATGTTTTTTGAATGCGTTATGGTTCGTAATCGGGCTGATTTTTGCGGCTGTCGGCGGTTTGTATTATTTGCTTAACCGTTTTGTAGTAAATAGGAAAACTAAAACAGCCGTGAATTTATCGAAAGATTTTTATAAAATTTCAAACGAATATATCTTTTACGACGATAAAATGGACGTAATAACTTCTACAGGAAAAAAGAAAAATCAATCCGTTTTGAAGTATAAAGATATGTTTAAAGTTGTGGAAGTTAAAGATTTTTTCTATTTTTACGCTAATTCGACCATAGGTTTGATAATAAAAAAGAGCGGCATAAAAGACGGAAAAATCGACGAATTGAGAGAAATTTTCAAAAACGCTTTCGATAAGAAGCATTGTAAATGTAAAAAATAATGCCCGAAAGGGAGTAAAAATATGGAAAAGAAAAAGAATTTGAAGTTACAAGGCGGAGAAATGCCGCATAATTTGGAAGCGGAACAATCGCTTTTGGGTTGTTTGATGATAGACTCTAACATTCAACTCGAAGTGCTTACTTCGCTTAAAGAAGAAGATTTTTACGCCGAATCCCATAAATATATTTTCGGCGCAATGTCCGCATTAAATTCGGCGCATAACCCCATAGACCTTGTAACTATTATAGACCAACTTGAAAAAGAAGGTAATTTGGAGGCAGCAGGCAGCATAGGTTATCTTACTTCGCTTACGAAAATAGTTCCTTCAACCGCAAACTATAAACACTATTTGGAAATAGTAACAAGGGATAGCGTTTTAAGAAAGTTAATCAGGGGCGCAACCGATATTATAGAAGAATCTTCGTCAAGCGTGGATAAAGGCGAAAGCGTCGCTTTTGCCGAAAAAGTCGTTTTCGACGTGGCAACTTCGCTCGATACCAGCACTATGGTGCAAATAGATAAAGTCGTGCCCGAAGTCGTTGAAAAGTTTAACGCTATCAGCAGGGATAAGGACGCCTTCAAAGGTTTGCGCACGGGCTTTTATGCGCTGGATAATCTTACTAACGGGCTACATAAAACCGACCTTATTCTTATAGCGGCACGTCCTGCTATGGGTAAAACGTCGTTTTCTATGAATATAGTTGAAAATATAGCGGTAACGCAAGGTAAAGTTTGCGCTGTTTTTTCGCTCGAAATGGGTAAAGAACAACTTGCGCAAAGAATGTTGTGTTCGGTTGCCGAAGTAAGTATGCAAGACGCATTAAAAGGCAATTTGGATAAAGATAAATGGAAGAAGATTGCCGAAGCGCAAAACAAACTTAACGACGCAAAAATATTCATCGACGATTCCGCTATGATAACCCCTGCGGAAATGCTTTCCAAGTGCCGTAGGTTAAAACGCCGTTACGGTTTGGATTTGGTTATGGTCGATTATTTGCAACTTATGAGTACGGGTAAGGCTTCTAAAGCCGATAATAGACAGCAGGAAATTTCGGAAATTTCAAGAAATATGAAGATTTTGGCTAAAGAAATCGAAGTTCCCGTTATAGCCTTGTCGCAGTTATCCCGTTCGGTCGAATCGAGAACGGGACATAAACCCCAACTTTCCGACCTTAGGGAATCGGGCGCAATCGAGCAGGACGCCGATATAGTTATGTTTATTCACCGTCCCGATAAGAGTGCCGACCCGAAGGAACTTGCCGAAGGCAAAGTTCAGGCAAACGTTGCCGAAATTTTAATCGAAAAACACAGAAACGGACCTACGGGTTCGGTTAAATTATACTTTAAAGGCGAATGTACTAAGTTCCTTAACATTACCGAAGAAATTCGTCAGGAAATGGAAAATTCTTCGCCGCAAGAACAGCCCGAAGATTCGGACGAATACCAAGACGACGTAATAGAATTTAAAGATTCGGACGTACCGTTTACGCCCGACGACGATGATATTTTTTAATATGTTGACTGAAATACTTGAATTAAATGAAAATAGCGTAGAAAAGGCTAAAAAATTGCTTTTATCGGGAGAAGTAGTTGCAATTCCCACCGAAACCGTATACGGTTTGGGGGCGATAGGCACTATGCCCGAAGCGGTTAAAAAAATATTCGAAGTAAAAGGCAGACCAACCGACAATCCGCTTATTGCACACGTGCATAAGGATTACGACCTTACAAAATTAGTGAATGTAACGCAAGATTATGCGTACGACCTAAAAAAGGCGTTTATGCCCGGTCCGCTTACAATGGTGTTTGAAAGTAAGGGCGTGGTATGCGCCGAAGCCGTTTGCGGCGGCAGTACGCTTGCGGTAAGGATACCTTCTCATACGGGTGCGCAAAAACTGCTTAAGGCTGTGGATATGCCCGTAGTTGCGCCGTCGGCGAACGTGTCGAAACACGTAAGCCCCGTTACTGCCGAACACGTTTTTAAAGATTTGTCGGGCAAAATTCCGCTTATTTTAGACGGCGGCAAGTCCGACGGCGGAATAGAAAGCACAGTACTTGACGTAACGGGTAAAGTTCCAAGAATTTTAAGGGCTGGGCTTATTACTAAAGAAATGATAGAAAGCGTTGTCGGCGCTTGCGAATACGCTCAACACAAGGAAACCGATAAAGTCCGTTCACCGGGCGTAAAGTACAGCCATTATATGCCTAATTGCAAAACCGCAAGGTTTACGGAAAACGAAATCGAAAGGGCAGTCGCTTTTTACGACGAAACGGTTAAAAACGGCGAAAGGGCGGTTATACTTTGCGAAAGCAAATATACCGTGTTTTTCAAAGGCAAAAACGTTATAAATTTAGGTAACACGGCGGAAGAACTTGCGTCTAACCTTTTTTACGGATTAAGGCAAGGCGAAGAACAAGCGGATTTGATTATCGCAATAGAGCCTTCCGAACGTGGCGGAGTTTACGAAGGCGTGTTAAACCGTTTAACTAAGGCGGTAAGCAAAGCGTAATAGCGGAGGCGATTTTTTTGAAAAGGATACTTTTCGTATGTACAGGCAATACTTGTCGCAGTCCTATGGCGGAAGCGTTGCTCAAACAAAAAATTAAATGGTCGGGGTTAAAGGGATTAAGCGTGTCGTCGGCAGGTATCAGCGCAACCGACGGCGCAAAGATGAGCCAAAATTCCAAAATCGCTTTAAAACAGTTGGGTGTTCAGCCGAAATCTTTTAAAGCAAGAAAAATCACGCCAGAAATAATAGAAAAAAGCGACGTAATTATTTGTATGACTGCGGCGCATAAAAACGCTTTGGGCTTAAACCAAAAAGTTTATGCCATAGGCGAACTTACCGGCGAAGGGGATATAAAGGACCCTTACGGCGGAACTGTTGCGGATTATATAGAATGTTCTCATCAAATAGAGAGAGCGTGTAATATAATTATGGATAAAATAATTTTCGGAAACGAATAAAAAGGAGATAACTATGAAAATTGCCGTAGGAAACGACCACGGTGGGGTTGAACTAAAAAACGCACTTATTAAACATTTGGAAGAACGGGGAATAGAATATTGTAATTTCGGTACGGATACGACCGAATCGGTAGATTATCCCGAATACGGTTTAAAAGTTGCGGAAGCCGTTGCAAAAGGGGATTTTGATTACGGCATCGTAATTTGCGGTACGGGGATAGGTATTTCCATTGCCGCAAATAAAGTTCCAGGCATACGTTGCGGACATTGCCACGATACTTTCAGCGCAAGAATGACAAGAATGCACAACGATGCGAATATGCTTGCTTTCGGCGCAAGGGTTATAGGCGCAGGACTTATGATTGATATAGTAGACGCATTTTTAGACGCAAAATTCGAGGGTGGCAGACATCAAAAAAGGATAGATAAAATAACGGAAATAGAAAAAAAATACTGCAAGTAAATAGGAGGGATTTAATATGCAGGTAAAAGTAGCGGTAATACCGACGGCTGGCTTAGGCACTAGATTTTTGCCTATAACTAAGGCTGTTCCCAAATCTATGTTGCCGATAATCGACAGACCTACGATAGATTATATAATAGACGAAGCAATCGATTCGGGGATAGAAGAAATTATAATAATAACCAGCCATAATACCGACGTTATAGAAGCGCATTTTTCGGAAAATAAAGAACTTGAAGAAAGACTTTTGTCCGACGGAAAGAAAGAACTTTACGAAATCGCCATGGCTACCAGGACTAGGGCGAAAGTAACTTTCGTAAAGCAAGAAGTTTTAAACGGTCTTGCAGGTGCGGTTTCTTGCGCAAAAGAAGCAATCGGCAACAGACCTTTTGCCTTGCTTTTGGGCGATGAAATAATATATACGCCTAAGGGCAGCAAACCGTGCATTGCGCAACTGTGCGATTGCTTTGAAAAGACGGGTAAAAGCGTTATTGCCACTATGAAGGTTGCAGACAGCGAAGTAAATAAGTACGGAAATATAGGTGTAAAGACCGACGGCGAAATTAAAACGGTATACGCTATGAAGGAAAAACCGTCCGTTAACGAAAAATTATCCAACTACGCAATTATAGGCAGATACGTTTTCGGAACGGAAATTTGGGACGAAATAAACAATATAAAACTAAAAGGTAATGAATTTATACTTACCGACGCTTTGGAAAGTCTTGCAATTTCAGATAGGCTTGTTGCAAGCGAATTTGACGGAGTACGGTACGACGTCGGGGATAAATACGGCTACATTACCGCAATAGTAGAGTACGCTTTAAAAAATCCGTTGCTTGCAAACGATATGAAGAAGTTTTTAAAAAACTTAGTAAAGGATATGTAGTAGATGAAAATACTTTTTAAAAACGCAAAAATAATGACGGACGCTTATTCCGATATAATCGACGGGGACGTTTGCGTTGACGACGGAAAAATAATTTCCGTAGGAAAGAACGAAGGCTTTATTGCCGATAAAATAAAAGATTGTAAAGGTAATCTTTTAATGAGCGGTTTTGCAAATGTGCACGCCCATTCGGCAATGACTTTGTTCAGGGGCTACGCCGACGATTTGCCTTTAGAAACTTGGCTTTTCGATAGGATATTTCCGCTTGAAGACCACTTGACGGAAGAAGATATTTACTGGGGCACGCAACTTGCGGTTTTAGAGTATGCCCGTAGCGGTATTACCGCCGTTGCGGATATGTATTTTTACGACGATATTATAGTAAAGGCGTTTGAAAAATCTAATATAGCCCTTGCGTTGTGCAGCGGAAAAAACGATATAGGCGGCGGAACCGAAAAAGCGCTTGAATATATAGAAAGCGCATATTTGAAATATTCTAATAAATCAAGGCTTAAATATATTATCGGTTTGCACGCCGAATATACGTGTTCGGATAAACTTATGGAAGGCGTTGCGGATTTATCCGCAAAATATTCCACGCCGACGTATATTCATTTGGCTGAAACGCTTAAAGAAGTCGGCGATTGTTCGGTAAAAAGGGGGCTTACTCCCGTTGAATATTTACATAAAATCGGATTTTTCGATAACGGCGGAATAATTGCGCACGGCGTGTATTTGGATAAAGACGATATAGCGTTGCTTGCTAGTAAAGGCGTTTACGTTGCAAGTTGCCCGTCAAGCAACTTAAAACTCGCAAGCGGAGTTGCTCCTATAAATGCGCTTATAAAAGCGGGCGTAAACGTTGCGCTCGGCACCGACGGCGCAGCAAGCAACAATAAACTTTCTATGTTCAGGGAAGCGTATTTGCTTTCTTGCTTGCAAAAAGAAAGAATGAAGGACGCCGCTTGTATTTCGGCGGAAACCGCATTATCGGCGGCAACGGTAAAAGGCTATTCCGCTTTAGGTTTTAACGGCGGAAGAATAGAAAAAGGTGCGGACGCCGATATGGTTTTGATAGATATTTCTTCGCCTAGTATGCGTCCTTTGAATAATATAAAAAAGAGTTTGGTTTTTTCTTGCGATACTTCGTCGGTTTTAACTACGGTCGCTAACGGAAGAATCATATACGATGACGGCGAATATTTTATCGGCGAAAATAAGGAAAATATTTATAAAAACGCTGAAAAGTGCATAAAAAGGTTGATTAAAGAAGCGGGATTTTAATTTTGTTATGGAAAAAGTTTGTAAAAAGTGCGGTACTAAGTTGTCAGATTTTTATAAGACGTCTATGCTCGGTTGCGAAAATTGCTACCGTACTTTTTTCGATGAATTGCAACCCGTTTTAACAAAATTGCACGGAAAAACCGAACATATAGGAAAAGTTCCAAAAATCAGCGCAGTCGAAAAAGAAATGTTGTACGAATATAAACGCTTGCTTAAAAATAAGGAAGTCGCCGTTTTGGAAGGCAGGTTTCAAGACGCAAGCGAACTTGACGAAGATATTTCCGCTTTAGCCGAAGAACTTGCGGAAAGGGGGCTTAAATGAGTTCATACAAGCCCAAAATGTACGACAATAACATTATGCTTACGAGAGTCCGCCTTGCAAGGAACGTTTCGGGAGAACCTTTCAGGATAACCGATAAACGCACTGCCGACGCCGTAATAAGTCAGGTTTATTCGGCTGCGTCGAGAATTGAAAAGTTTAAACTTTATCGACTTTCGGTTACTTCTCCGCAGGTAAAAGAAGTTTTAAAAGAAAAACATCTTATAAGCAATTATTTGGTGGATAATTCAAAATATTCCGCCGCTTTGATAAATACCGACGAAACCGTTTCGGTAATGATTCACGAAGAAGACGTTTTACGTCAACAATGTTTTATGCGGGGTTTTGCTTTGCAGGAAGCGTATAAACGGCTCAGTTCGATAGACGACGCTTTATCGAAAAACATCGATTTCGCTTACGACGAAAAATTAGGGTTTTTAACCGCTTGTCCTACGAATTTAGGCACGGGGTTAAGGGCTTCGGTTATGATGTTTTTACCTGCGCTTACCGAAAGCGGAAAGATAAAAGAAGTTATAAAACAAATAACCAAGTTAGGGTTTACCGTGCGCGGGGTTTACGGCGAAGGCAGCAAAGCCGAAGGCTTTATTTATCAAATAAGTAACGAAGTTACTTTGGGCGTGACGGAAACACAAGTTATAGAAGGCGTTGAAGACGCCGTTTTAAGAATTTGCGAAGCGGAACGAATTACTATGAAGGATTATTATTCGAAAAATCTTTTAGTAACGGAAAATCAATGCCGAAGGTCGCTTGCTTTGCTTGAAAATTCGGTTTTACTTACGTACGACGAATTTTTATATAATATTTCAAGGGTTCGTTTAGGGATTTCGCTCGGATTTTTTGATTTTGAAAATCCGCAGGCAATCGACGACCTTACCGTATACGCAAGACCTGCTAATCTGTGCGAAAGGTATGAAAGAGAGTTATCTTCGCAAGGGCGAGATTATTATCGGGCGGATTTTGTGAAAAATTCATTTAAGAAAATTAAAGGGAATAACTGATGTCATTCGAGAATTTTGAAGAACAACTTTCTACAAACGCCAAAAAGGCGCTGGATAAAGCGCAGGCAATATCTTCTAAATATAATTGCACGTATATCGGCAGCGAACACGTGCTTTACGGTTTGCTTGCCTCTTGCGACGGCATAGCCTATACTATTTTAACCGACGCAGGCGTGGAACTCAGACGTTATCAACTGTATTTCGAACAAAGCGTGGATTCGTCTACGCAAATAGTAGGGTTTACGCCCCGTACGAAAAATATGTTTATGAAGGCTTTGGAGTATTCTGTGAACGCCCGTGCCGACTTTTTGGGTACGGAACATATTTTGTTAGCCATTTTAAGCATAGGCGACAGCCTTGCCGTAACTATATTGCGTAAACTTGGCGTTGATATCGACGCTATGATAGAAAAGTTAGAAGATGCGATAAACAGGAACGGTTACGACGATTTCGAAAGCGCATCACCGACGATAAAAGTTCGTGCAAACGGAAAAATTCTCGAAGAACTTAAGGAATACGGCGTAGACGTTACCGAACGGGCAAGACAGGGAAAGTTGGACCCCGTTATAGGTAGAAAGCAGGAAATTGACAGGATTATTCAAATATTAACACGAAGAAGTAAAAACAACCCCGTACTTATCGGCGAACCTGGCGTAGGCAAAAGCGCCGTAGTGGAAGGGCTTGCCCAAGCGATAGTGAAAGGTACGGTCCCCGAACTTTTAAACGGAAAAACCGTATTTTCGCTAGATATGGCAGGGCTTTTGGCAGGCAGCCGTTATCGTGGCGATTTTGAAGAAAGATTGCGTAATATAATAAAAAACGTTCAATCGGACGGAAATATTATACTGTTTATAGATGAAATTCACAATATAGTCGGTGCAGGTTCTACGGGCGAAGGCAATATGGACGCCGCAAATATACTAAAGCCTATGCTATCTAGGGGCGAGTTGCAAACTATCGGCGCAACTACTATCGAAGAATATCGTAAATACATAGAAAAAGAC
>CAZMOQ010000034.1:0-1277 GCA_964568155.1 uncultured Clostridia bacterium
ACGAAATCGAATACAAACTTATTCCTTTGGAAGTTTGCGCTAACGCCGAAAAGAAGATCCCCGCGGAATGGATTATCAACAACGGTACTTACGTATCTCAAGATTTTATCGATTACTGCTTACCTCTTATCCAAGGCGAAAACCCCTTCGTTACCGAAAACGGTATGCCTAGATACGCTCGTTTAAAAAAGGTTCAAGCGGGCAAGTAATTAAAACAAAAATTGTTAAGACAAGAAACGATTTCCTTCGGTAAATTTACTCTTTACTTAAGGAAATCGTTTCGGATACGACTTTTCGTAGATAAACGGTATCGGCTATAAGCGATTTTTACGTTTTTAGCGGAAGTTTTAATAATTCGCAGGTGATATTTAATGGACGATTTAAAGCAAGACCCTTTTAAGGAATATTTAAAGGCGACCGAGCCCGACAAACTAAGCAAGACTTATGCTTGGGCTACGGCGATCGGTTTGCAAGCGGTCGACGGATTAACGCCGTCCAAGTATTTGCTTGATACCGCCGCTTTAAATATCGAGGGTAAAATTACTTTAAAAGAAGCGAAAGCCGTTATCGAAAGTTACTACGAACAAAGACCTTCCGACGCCGTCGACGAAGATAGAACCAAAGAAGCGGACAAAGTTTCCGTCAGAATAGCCGAAATTTTATTGGAACCCGCTTTTTCCTTTACGTCAACGGAATACTTGTCTATTCATAGAAGATTGTTTCAGGGAATTTACAAGCACGCCGGTAAAATAAGAGATTACAACATTACGAAAAAAGAGTGGGTTTTAAACGGTGCGACGGTTACGTACGGAAGCGCTACCGAACTAAAAGCCACCCTCGAATACGATATATCGCGTGAGCGTAAATTCGATTACGGCGGCTTAGATATAGATAGCATTATCAGCCATTTGGCAAGGTTCGTGTCTAGGCTTTGGCAAATTCACGTTTTCGGTGAAGGAAACACGAGAACTACCGCGGTATTTTTTATAAAATATTTGCGTTCGCTCGGGTTTGATGCGGATAACGACCTTTTTGCCAACAACGCTTGGTATTTTCGCAATTCGTTGGTTCGCGCAAATTATACCAATTTGCAAACGGGAGTTAGCGAAACGACGGAGTTTTTAGAACTTTTTTTGCGTAATTTATTGTTGAAGGAAAAGAATCCTTTGCACAATCGCTATTTGCACGTCGACGCCGAGCATCTATTCGGGGATTTCCTTGTCGAAAGTAAAAAAGTAGACATTGACACTGAAAAAGTAGGCATTGACACTGAAAAA
>CAZMOQ010000034.1:1377-10584 GCA_964568155.1 uncultured Clostridia bacterium
GTAGACATTGACACTGAAAAAGTAGACATTGACACTGAAAAAGTAGACATTGACACTGAAAAAGTAGACATTGACATTGAAAAAGTAGACATTAGGGCGCGGAACGAGCAATTTGAAAGGTCGGTTTCAGAAAAAACTAAGGATTTCAACGTTCAAACGATAGCGCACGTTTATAGAATTTTCGCCATCTACGGTTACGACGGCGTTTTCGGACGCGGTGCGATAGTACGATTACTTTCGCTTAAAAATTCCAGCGCGTCTAAACTTATTTCCAAACTGTTGCACGCCGACGTTATCGAGCCCGTCGTCGGATACGGCAAAGGCAAATACAAATTCAAGGATTAACCTCACGCAAAAACGCGTACGGCACGTATTAAATAGAGATATCGCAGTCGAAGTTTTCTTCGGTACAGCATTAAAAAATATAGGTGATAAATATGACTAACGTAATGGAAACGCTAAAAGCGCGTGGATTTTTAAAACAAACCGTTAACGGCGACGACTTAGAAAAATTGCTTTCCGAAAAGAAAGTTACTTTTTACGTAGGGTTCGATCCTACTGCGGACTCGCTTCATATAGGGCATTATATTCCCATTATGGCGATGGCTCATATGCAAAAGGCAGGGCATCGTCCCATTTGCCTTTTCGGCGGCGGAACGGGTATGGTCGGAGACCCTTCGGGAAGAACGGATATGCGTTCTATGCTTACGAAAGAGCAAATCGCGAATAATATCGAACGTTTTAAAGTTCAAATGTCGCGCTTTTTGGACTTCGACGGCGAAAACGCGGCAATTATGGTTAACAACGCCGATTGGCTTTTAAACCTTAATTACGTCGACTTTTTGCGCGATATCGGCGTTTGCTTTTCGGTAAATCGTATGCTCACCGCCGAATGTTTCAAACAGCGCCTTGAAAAAGGTCTCAGCTTTTTAGAATTCAATTATATGCTTATGCAAGGCTACGACTTTTATCGTTTGTACCAAGACTACGGCTGCATGCTTCAAGTCGGCGGCGACGATCAATGGTCAAACATGCTTGCCGGCGAAGATTTAATAAGAAGAAAATGCGGTAAGGACGTTTACGCGCTTACTTGTACATTACTACTTACCAGCGAAGGCAAAAAAATGGGTAAGACGGCAAAGGGCGCTTTGTGGCTTGACGAAAACAAGACTACCCCTTACGAATTCTATCAATACTTTAGAAACGTCGAGGACGTAAAGGTTGCCGAGTGTATGAAGCTTTTGACGTTTATGGACTTAGACGAAATAGAAGAACTTACCAAGTATAAAGACGAACGCATCAACGCCGCGAAAGAAAGACTTGCGTACGAGGTTACCAAGCTCGTCCACGGCGAGGAAAAGGCGAATGCAGCAAGAAAACAAGCACAAGCGGCGTTTTCCGGAAACCTTGACGATATGCCTACGGTAGAAGTCGATAAAACCGATTTTATTCCCGATATTATGGTGGCTGCCGGCATCACTAAGTCGAAAGGCGAAGCGCGTACTTTAATTTCGGGCGGCGGCGTTTCCGTAAACGATACTAAAGTTACCAACCTTACTTTAGACGAAGAAGTCCTTTCAAAAGGCGAGTTCGTCCTTCACAAAGGTAAAAAGGTCCACGTAAAAATTATTTTAAAGTGATTTGTTTCAATAATTTGTTAAAAACATTTTATAAAAATTAAATCAATCGTTTTTGCGTCACTAAAAACTTCGCGTAACGAAGCGTTTATTCGATATTAAAATCGACTTATAATCGGGCAAAAAGTCCGCCTATAAGTCGATTATTGGATGATTTTTATTTTTCTATAACTTAATTATCGTATAATTTTAGGGCGGAGGTGAGTTTTTTAAACTTACCTCCGCCCCGTTTTTTTATTTAGCCTTCCCCTTGAGGGGAAGGTGTCGACATAGTTGACGGATGAGGTGTAATTAGCTGCCAAAACAAGTAAAATTATAATAATATTTTTACCACTCGACTACGTTACCGTTTTCGTCGTAATGCCAATAATTGCCTTCTTTGCTCGGTGTCTCTTCGCTGTAATAATACCTCTCCGCGTTCAACAAACACTCGTTTCCGTTGTCGATAGTAATCTTGACCCAATCCGCAGCGGTACCTTCATAGTAAATCTTTTCCAAATTGTTACAATTATGAAAAGCTGTAGCACCAATCTTTATAACACCATTAGGAATAAGAATTTCAGTAAGTTCGTAACAAGCACAAAAAGCTTGTTGACCGATATATATTAATTGGCTATTCTCTTTCAAAATTATATTTATCAAGCTGCTGTCGTAGAAAGCAAAATCATTTATTTTTGTTACGCCACTTGGAATAATTATGTTGCTAATATTAGAAGAGTAGAACGCATATTGACAAATTTCCGTTATATATTCCGGAAGTTCAAGGTTAACTGAAGAACCAATATAACCAACGAGCGTTTTCTCATCACCATCGATATAAATAATGTAATCGTCGAGTATTGATACCTTTTTTGTGGCTTCCATAGATGTATATACCGCCTTTGCATAATATCCCACGCAACCATTGGTATGCCAATCTCCTTTATTGATTGTTAAGTTTGAAAGATTATAAACTTCTATTAGGCGATAGCAATGGGCAAATGCACTATTGCCAATTGCGGTTACGCCATTTGGAATTATAATGCTTGTAATCCAATCAAAATCACAAAACGCATACTTGTAAATTTCATAACTTTCACCGTTGTAATTTTCGGGAAGCACAACGTTTTCATTGTCGCCAAGGTATGAAATAAGATAATTTGTATTGTTCACCGTTATAAATAAAAAGTCATCAATACTTTTAATAATACTTTCCTCATTTTTTGACAAATGTATTAATTTGGCATACGCTCCGACGTAACCATTGTCGATTGAACCTATAATGATATTTAAACTTGATAAATTATATACTTCCACAAGTTTACCGCATGATTCAAAAGCGCCGTCATCGATTGTTTTTACGCCACTGCCAATAGTAACGCTCGTTAAGTGTTCACAACCGTAAAACGAGTTATTTCCAATTGTGATAACGCTATTGGGGATTGTTATTGAAACAAGGTTAGTACAACGAGAAAAAGCAGAAGAACCTATAGAAATAACGCTATTAGGAATAACTATATCTATGAGTTTAAAACAATTTGAGAATGTACAATCTGCAATAGCAGTTATACCATTTCCCATTATTACGCTTGTAAGATTTGTGCAATCAGCAAACGCCCACCTGCCGATAAAAGTTACGCTATTGGGGATTGTTATTGAAGTTAAACTACTATTTCCATTAAATGCGGATACGCCTATACTTGTCAAACCGTCGTACAGTGTAATTTCTGTTAACGTGCGCGGAGCATATAAAATTTCGATTCCGTTTATTTTTGAATATAACACATTGTTATATGTAAACAACACTTCATTATCTTCGTCAACTGTTATTGTGTTTAGATTCTTCATACGTGTTATTAAAATATCTGCGGACGAAGTGGCCTCAAAATACCAAACGTCTTTAGACAAATGTAACGACGTTGCGTATATATCAAATATACAAAGCATTCCATGACCTTTATATATACCAACGTCATCTACACTATAATATGGATTATCGACTGCTATAAGGATTTTTTTACCGTTTGCCATTGATTCCCAAATATTTTGCAATTCACCGAATACGATGTTTCCGCCAAATCCATTTGGGTGATTATCATGATACCCGCCGCCCCCGTTGGTTATACCTATTATTGATAGGTTTTTACCGAATGTTAAAATTTCCAAATATCGACAATTTGTAAATGCTTGATATGCAATTTCAAACGTTTCGTCAGGAATCACGTATTCCGTTTTTTCGCTGGAACAAGGATAAGCAATCAAAGTATATAACGACTTCGTAAACAACACCCCGTCTTTAGACGTAAAGTAGGGATTGTTTTCGTCTACGTAAATACGCTCTAAAGTTTCTTGTCGAAATGCGTGATCCCATATGAATTTTACCGTTTTTGGAATGGTGATCGACGTAATTTTATTATTGACGATGGTGTCTGTAGTACTGTCAAGATGGTTACCTAACGAAATCGTCGTATACGTAATACCTTTATAATCAACGGTTTCGGGAATTTCAACCGCACCGTTACCGTTTACGTAGTTACATTCTACGGTGTTATAACCGACTACGGTGAAATCGCAATCGTTTGAGGTAAAACCGTCGTTTAAAACGACTTGATTTTTATCGGTAAATACGCCGTTTGCTCGGTCGGGCAATTTATATAAAAACGAAACGCCGTCGTTATTTTCGGTATCGGGCGCATGTTTGTCTAAAAAAGTCTCGGTATGATCGTAAGACCAACCGCCTTCAGCCCAAAGACAGTTAATCGTATCGTTAACGCAAAAATAATTGTAATTTAGCCCCCATTTCCAAGTGGAATTTAACCCGCCGATAAAAGTATCGTCAAAAGTCAAATCGCACCAATACCAGTTGCCGTCGTCTAATTTAACTAAGTTCCAAGCGTGACTGCCGCCGTCGGTGGTGCCCGTAACGAAAAGGTTTTCTATGCCCGAATAATTTAATAATACTTGGAAAGTCTTTGCGTAACTTTCGCATACGGCGCCTTTTTCTTGCAAAATGCCGAGAATATTATGTGCCCACGCTTCGTCGGAAGGATTTCCGTCATCGTCGTATGCGTAATTTATGGCATCGCAAATAAAGTCGTGATAGGCAAGTGCTAAACGATAGGCGGTGTCGTTCGATTTCGTTAAAGACTTATAGTAATTGATTTTATCGTAAACCAAGTCGTTTAGTTGTAATCTTGCAGTCCCGTTGCTATAGTCATCGTAGACTAATAATGCTATTTCCGTATCGCTGCAAGTTACGGTGTTCGATAACCAATAATATAGGGGATTATCGTCTTTAAAAGTCTTCCAAACGGATAGTGCCTGATTTACAGTTAAATTTAAGTCTTTAAAATTTATCTTTGTAAAAGATAAATCGTCCTCGACTTTTATCGTTTTGTCTACGTGGAATATTTTCACCGCTTTATCGATTTCTTTATACAGTGTTTGTAAAGCGGCATCGTTATCTAAAGTGCCTAAATATTCGTAGCCGTAAACGCCGTTATATGCGGATAAATAACTAAAGTCGTAATTATCCGCGTCTATAGCCTCGCAAACGGTGCAAATACAGTTTTTATATTTGTGTTCGGCTTTTATCGTTTTATAAGTAGTATAATCGCAACGAGAACAAGTTATATAAGGTTTCCAACCGTTTTCGGTACAAGTTGCGGCTTTGCCGTCGTGGTTAACCTCGTCGTGACCTAACGCGGTGATTTCTTCATAAGTAGTATAATCGCAACGAGAACAAGTTATATAAGGTTTCCAACCGTCTTCGGTGCAAGTTGCGGCTTTGCCGTCGTGGTTAATTTCGTCGTGACCTAACGTAGTAATTTCTTTATAAGTAGTGTAGTCACAACGACTGCAATTTACGTAAGGATACCAACCGTCTTCAATACAAGTTGCTTCTTTACCGTCGTGATGCTCTAAATTATGTGCATTGGAATCGATTGCGATTGTTTCGGTATAACTGTGTTCGCAACCTTCGCGTTTACAAGTGTAAGTTCTGACGCCTGCGGCAACGCAAGTCGGCTTAGTCGTTACCGTGCTTTCGTACTCGTGATCTAAAGCGCCTACATCTTCTTGTTTTACCAATACTTTTTGACAAACCGAACAATGTTTGCCTTCCGTTAACCCCTTTTTCGTGCAAGTAGGCGCTTTTGCTTCGTCGATGACTTCGGTATGTCCTAAAGCGTCTATCGTTTTATGCTCACTGCTTATTTTTTCTTTGCAAATAGAACAATAAACTACTAAATCGTAACCACCGTCGGTTTCGCAACCCGCAGCGACTTCGCTTTCTTTTACCGCTTCAGCGGGAGTATGTGCGGCTTGGATTACTTCGTAAGTAGTATATTTGCAACCTTCGCGTTTACAAGTATCGTAAGCCTTATAACCGTCTTCGGTGCAAGTTGCGGTTTGTCCGTCGTGGTGTTCGATATCGTGTGTAAGCGCCGCAATGACGGTTTCTTCCGCGGTAATCGGGGTGTAGTTTTCGTCGGCAAATAATTTGTCGCAGCCTTTGCAACGATAATATTCTTTATTGCCTATAGTTTCGCAAGTAGCGGCTACAGCCTCTACCTTTTCGAGTTCGTGCGTATGTATATGTACCGATTCACAAGCAATAAGCGAGAACGAACAGATAACAAACGCACAGGATAGCAATAAAATTGCCATACTCTTTTTTTTCATGATCTTGACTCCTTATAATTTTTTTATTTTCAGAGAATTTCGGCTGATAAATTAGTTAAAAAGTACTTGCCGAAAATCAAAAAAAGGCACCGATCGAAGTCGGTACCCAAAAAAGCAAACTCCGATAGTCGCCAAACAAACCGAAAAATGATATGGGGATAAATTTTACATACATAGTTCGTGGAATTTGCGTTTTTTCCGAAATAAAACCATATACGTAAAAAAGGATATATAATACCCCGAATAGGCACAATAGCCCTCACGTTTATATTCAGTTTGTTTGGCAATTTTATTTTATCACTTTTGCCGCTCTATGTCAAAGGTTTTTAAAAAAATGCGAAAATATTTTTAGCCGGTGTAAGTATTTTTGATTTGTCGGCGTTTAAGTTTTAAGGCACGGTTAAACTTGCTTTACAAAAATCCTTTTCAATGATAAAATATATAACAAAGTCGATAGTTTTACTAAAATCAATTTTCGGGATACGATTATGGAAAGTTTTTTGTCGGTTGAAAAGGACGGAAATATCGAAACGGTGATAGAGCGGTCAAGGTTTATCACGCACGTTTTTTACGTCGAAACCGAAGCCGCCGCGCGGGGGATTTTAGATAAATTACGCAAAAAATACTCGGATGCGACGCATAACTGTTACGCGTATATTACCGACCTTGGGCTTACCACAAAGTCGTCGGACGACGGGGAACCTTCGGGGACGGCGGGCGTTCCTATTTTGGAAGTTTTAAAAAATAAAAAACTCGTTAACGTTTTGGTCGTCGTAACGCGTTATTTCGGCGGAATAAAACTCGGGGCGGGTGGATTAGTAAGGGCGTATTCGGGTGCCTCTCGCGACGGCGTTTCGGCGTGCGGGATAAAAGAATTTTTTGTTTGCGATCTTTTTGAAATCACGCTAAAATACGAAGAATTGAATATTTTTAAAAGAGATATTTCGCCCCTTTGCCACAAGGTTTTAAATACCGAATATTTAAACGAGGTAAAACTTACCGTTGCGGTCAAAAAGTCGGGCTATAAGCCGTTTATCGATAAATTTAAATTGATTTTTTACGATAAAGAAGCGGCTAAAATCGGGGAGAATTATTATTAAAATGAAGCAGATTACCGATATAATTCCTCAAAAAAACGATAAAAAACGAGTTAACTTATATATTGACGGCAAATATTTTTCCGGCGCGCAAAAAATCGTTTTGCTTACCGAAAATTTGCATATAGGCGATTTTGTCGACGATAAAAAACTCGCGGATATTTTGGCGGATTCGGAATACGACGCGTGCTTTCAAAAGGCGTCTTCTTACGTATTGAAAGGTGGGCACACGATAAAACAAGTTGCGGGGTATCTTAAAAATAAAGGCTTCGATGGCAAAATCATCGCCAAAGTTATAGATAAGCTTGAAGAATACGGATATTTGGACGATAGTCAATTTGCAAAAACTTTCGTGGAGCTAAAAAGCCAAAAGCACGGCAAGAGGCTTTTAGAGGTTGAATTAAAGCAAAAAGGCGTTAGCGACAAAGATATCTCAGCCGCGATAGACTGCATAAAAGACGAGGATGAAAAGGCTTACTCGGTTGCTAAAAAATATTTGAAAGGAAAGCCGCTCGATATGCAATTAAAACAAAAATGTTTTCGATACGTTTTATCCAAAGGGTTTTCTTACGATAGCGCTAAATTTGCGGTGGATAAAATAGAACGAGAAGCGGAAGATTTTTAATTATGAAAATTATAACTTTAAAAAGGGTTTCTTCGACCGAAGATTATATTCGCAAAATTTTAAAAAAGCAACGAACGACTCGAGAGGACGCGGTAGTAGTCGCCGAAGTGCAAAAAAACGGGCGCGGCACTAAAGGACGGGAATTTTCTTCCTTAAAAGGCGGTGTTTATTTGTCGTATTTGCGGTTTCACGATCGCTTTAAGGCGGCGGACGCGTTTAAACTGAACGAGGTTTTTTCGGTCGCGGTAGTAAAAACCTTGCTCGCTTTCGGTATAAAAAGCGGCGTAAAATGGCCTAACGACGTTTACGCTTCGAATAAAAAAATTTGCGGAATGTTAATAAATAATTGCATAGACGGCGAATATTTAGACTACACGATCGTAGGAATCGGCGTAAACGTGAATAACGAAATCCCTTCGGATTTAGCCGATATTGCAATTTCCGCAAAGCAAATTTTAGGTGAAAATTGCGACGTCGACGCCTTTACGGCAACGCTGATTTTTAATCTTGTAAACATTGAAGAAACCGACCTATACGTCCGTTATTCGATAGTTTTGGGTAAAAAAATCAAAGTGATTCCTATAATAGGCGAACCTTATTTTACCGTTGCGGAAAAAATTTTAGACGACGGAAGACTGCTTTGCAAGGACGGTAAAATTCTTTCCGCCGAAGAAGTTTCCGTGCGGTTTTAACGGTCGTTGTTGATTTTGTCTATAAGTAACTAATATCGGTAATTAAGAAACGGTTTCGTCCTAAAAAGCCGTTTTTTATTTTTGCTTAAATTTCCATATAAAAATTTTGATTTTTTAAAATCGCATATAATCCACGCCCTCAAAAAAAACAATTAACTTATATTTTTATGGTAAATTTTAAAAAAAGTGCGGAAAAACGTAACGCAAATTAGGTTTTTCCTCAAAAGCTTATAACAAAGGTATGAACTTCAAAAGCAAATAAACTTATATTTTTATAGTAATTTTTAAAAAAAGTGCGGAAAAACGTAACGCAAATTATTGAAAAATTTTTTATTTTACTATATAATAAAAAAGGTGCGACTTATTTTCGGGCGTTTTTAGCGCTAAAACCGTTAAAAACCGTCTAAAAACCTTGTCGTTACCGCAATAACGAAAAAATAATAATATAGATAGGATGGATAATTATGGGAATTTCTACTTCCAACATCAGAAAC
>CAZMOQ010000035.1:0-5838 GCA_964568155.1 uncultured Clostridia bacterium
TACCAAGATATCGCCGGAATTGACTTCCGCGCCGATTCTTACTATGCCGTCTTCGTCGAGGTCTTTAAGCGCGTCGTCGCCGACGTTAGGAATATCTCTCGTGATTTCTTCTTCGCCGAGACGAGTATCTCTCGCTTCTATTTCGTATTCTTCTATATGAATGGTGGTGAATACGTCTTCTCTAACCAACTTTTCGGAAAGAAGTATAGCGTCTTCGTAGTTATAGCCTTCCCAACTCATAAAGCCGACGAGAATGTTTCTGCCGAGCGCGAGTTCTCCGTTTTTGGTGGAAGGTCCGTCCGCTATGGTCTGACCTTTTTCTACGCGTTCGCCCTTATCGACGATAGGTCTTTGGTTAAGGCAAGTGCCTTGGTTGCTTCTTTCGAATTTTTTAAGTTTGTATTCTCTTATCGTTCCGTCGTCTTCTTCTACGGTGATAAGGTCGCTGGCAACGCTCTTAACTACGCCCGCTTCTTTTGCGTTTACCATAACGCCGGAGTCGTACGCGATACGTCTTTCTATACCGGTTGCCACGATAGCGTTTTCGGGAGCCAAAAGCGGAACCGCCTGACGTTGCATGTTAGAACCCATCAGCGCGCGGTTGGTATCGTCGTTCTCTAAGAACGGAATAAGCGCGGTAGCGACGGAGATGAGTTGCTTAGGCGAAACGTCCATATAGTCGATTTTTTCTTTGACTTCTTCGGTTATTTCTTCTCTTCTTCTGCAAGAAACGCGGTCGCGCTCGAAGTATTTGTTGTCGACGAGCGTTTCGTTCGCTTGCTCGACGGTATAATTGTCTTCTTCGTCGGCGGTAAGATAATCGACGCGTTCGGTAACCACGGTTTCTATCGTTCCGTCGTCTTTTAACACGTGTTCGACTTTTCTGTAAGGCGATTCGATAAATCCGAATTCGTTCACTTGCGCGTACGCGGCAAGCGAAGATATAAGACCGATGTTCTGACCTTCGGGCGTTTCTATCGGGCACATTCTGCCGTAGTGCGAGTGGTGAACGTCGCGAACTTCGAAAGTCGCTCTGTCGCGGTTAAGACCGCCGGGACCTAACGCGGAAAGTTTTCTCTTATGCGTAAGTTCCGCAATCGGGTTGGTTTGATCCATAAATTGCGAAAGTTGCGAAGAACCGAAAAACTCTTTGATAGCGGCGCTTACGGGGCGCACGTTGATAAGTCCGCTCGGATTTACTTCTTTGGGGTCTTGCGTAGCCATACGTTCTTTTATAACCCTTTCAAGCCTTGCAATACCTATCCTGAATTGATTTTGTAAAAGTTCGCCTACGCTCCTTACCCTACGGTTGCCCAAGTGGTCGATATTGTCTATCGTGCCGATTTCTTCACATAAATCAAGGTTCAAAGAAACCGTTGCAACGATATCGTCGACCGTTATGTGTTTGTGGTTTAGTTTATCTATAACGGGACGAAGAACTTTTCTTTGTTCGGCGTCAAGCGTAATTTCGCCGCCGTTTTCCAAAAGCGCATAGAACGCCTTACAAGCGTCTACGAACTTAATGCGTATTTCTTTACGCTTTTCTTCGTTCTTCTTTTCTTCGGGCTTTTCGACGCCCTTGCTTTCGCCTTTTTCTTCAAGGTAGAAGAAGGCGTTTATTTCGGACTTCAATCTTTCGGCAACTTCTTCCGAAGAATATTCTTTTGCCAAATCGTTTACCTTTTGCGAGAAGCAAACCGCAGGATAGTAAACAGTATCCAAAAGCCCTAATTTTTTATTATCTACGTTCTTAAACGCTTCAACGCTGTTAAAGTCTACTACGTTATTTGCGATTATCTTATGTTTTTTACCCGACGCAGTCTTTACGAAGATTTCGTTTATGCCGGCGTTTTGAATTTTAACAGCCGTTTCTTTGGTAATAACTTCGCCTTCGTTGCAAAGAATTTCGCCGTTTTCGTCGGCAATGGCGTCGTAAGCGGTTAAGCCTACTATCCTTGCGGAAAGACGTAAGCGTTTATTGAACTTATATCTGCCTACTTTTGCCAAATCGTATCTTCTCGGGTCGAAGAAAAGGTTGCGCAAATGTTGCTTAACTGCGTCTTCGGTAGGAATTTCGCCCGGGCGAAGTCTTCTATAAAGTTCGATAAGACCTTCGCTTTCGGATTTAGCCGTATCTTTTTCAAGAGTGGTTGCAATCATTTGATTGTCAGGGAACAACGTGGTAAGAGCGTCGTCGCTACCGAAACCTAAAGCCCTTAGCAATACGGTTGCGGTTAACTTTCTGGTTCTATCGACGTGTACCCACAATACGCCCGATGCGTCTTGCTCGAATTCGAGCCATGCGCCCCTGTTAGGTATAACGGTGGTGTCGTAAATCTTTTTACCCGATTTATCGACTTCTTTTCCGTTATAAACACCCGGACTTCTAACGAGTTGCGAAACGATAACTCTTTCCGCACCGTTGATTATAAACGAACCGTTTTCAGTCATTAACGGTAAATCGCCCATAAACACTTCGTGGTCGATGATTTCATCGGTAACTTTATTAACTAACCTTACTTTTACTTTTAGCGGGCGGGCGTAGGTTGCGTCCCTTTCCCTACATTCCTTTTCGTCGTACTTAGGTTCGCCGGAAAGATTGTGGTCCAGAAAATAAAGTTCAAAGTGGTCCGAATAGTCGGTTATAGGAGAAAAGTCTTCAAAAACTTCGCTGATGCCTTCCTTGATAAAAGCGTCGTAGGAATCTTTTTGAATTTCAACCAAATAAGGAATCTCTATGGCTTCCTTGATTTTGCTGAAAGTCTTTCTCGTGACCTTACCGCATTGTACTTCTCTTAGATTACGTGTCATTAACAACACACTCCTTAAAAAATATTTATAAAATTTACGCTTGACAAGTTGTAAAATTTTTCGTTTTGTAGTATAATCCGTTACGTAAGGAAAAATTTTAGAAATCGTCAAACGATTTCTTGCATTTTTAAGCCTGATATTTTACCGTGTTTTTTTGAAAAAGGCGATAAAATTCGATAATAACCTATCATAATGCATTATACTACTATAAACCTAAAATCAAATATTGTCAAGCGATTATCGGTTTTTTTTGATTTTTTTTGAAAAATCGACGAAATTCGACAATATTTGCTTGTTTCGGGAGAATCGTATGAGAATAGACAAGTTCCTAAAAGTGTCAAGATTGCTTAAACGCCGCTCGGTTGCAAACGAGGCTTGCAGCGGCGGAAGGGTATCGGTAAACGGCAAAGACGTTAAACCGTCGTATAACCTTAAAATCGGCGACGAAGTAGAAATCCGCTTCGGCAACGGCAAACTGAAATTTATCGTAAAACAACTTAAAGAAACGGTAAAAAAAGACGAAGCCGAAAATTTATACGAAATTATAGCGGAGTAAAACTATGGTAACTGCGATAATAGCGTGCGCCGGTTCGGGTATGCGAACGGGGTTTAGCGAAAACAAATTATTTAAAAAGATAAACGGCGTTACAGTTTTGGAAAAAACTTACGGCGTTTTTGCAAATTGCAAGTCTATAGACGAAGTAATATTGACCGTAAACGCAAAGGACGAAAATAAAATTAAAGAACTTATCCCTTGCGCAAAAACGGTAACGGGCGGCGCAACACGCACACAAAGCGTAAGAAACGGACTTAACGCCGCAAACGGAAATATCGTTTTGATACACGACGGCGCAAGACCTTTCGTTACCGAAGAAATAATATTAAGCGCAATAGACAGCGTAAAAAAATACGGCAGCGGAATAGCCGCCTACCAAACCACCGACACTTTAGCCGCCGCCGACGACGGATTTATTACGGAAAATCTAGGCAAAACGGGAAAGTTCGTAATACAAACCCCCCAAGCGTTTTATTTGAAAGATATAATAAAAGCGTATTCCTACGGCGACGAAGATTGTCCCGACGAAAGCAGCCTTTACCTTAAATATGTAGGAAAGCCGCATTTATCGAAAGGCTCGCCGTCAAACAAAAAACTAACTTACGCCGAAGATTTTACGACAAATAAAGTCGGAAACGGTTACGACACGCACGAACTCGTTACGGATAGAAAACTGATTTTAGGCGGAATCGAAATTCCCCACGACAAGGGGCTTTTGGGGCACAGCGACGCCGATGTATTGACGCACGCAATAATGGACGCATTACTATCGGCGGCAGGGCTTAGAGATATAGGTTATTACTTCCCCGACACCGACGAAAAATATAAAGGAATTTCCAGCGTGATTTTACTTGAAAAAGTTTTGGAACTTTTAAAAGAAAACGGTTATAAAGTAAGCAACATAACCGCTTGTATTTTAGCGCAAAAGCCTAAACTTTCGCCGCATATAGATAAAATACGGGATAACCTGTCAAAAATAATAGGCATAGATAAAAACGACTTCGGTTTAACCGCAACCACGACCGAAGGTTTGGGCTTTATCGGCAGGGAAGAAGGCATTGCAGTATACGCTACCTGCCTTTTGAAAAATTTATAAATAAACGATTAAAAACGGCGGGTTTCGATTGAAACTCGCCGTTATTGTTTACCGCATCAGACTTCTTCGGTTTCGGAAGTCTTTTTATTTTTGTTTATTAAATATTTTATTAAGATTATTAAATAATGTATAATCATTCCGGCAACGATTGCCTTTACCAAATCGAACACCACCGTTAAAACGAATGTAACAAGCAAAACCAAAATATCTTCCCACTTGGCTGATTTTATAATTTTTACGAACTCACGCCATTCCGACATATTATATGCGACCACGAACAAAATACTTGCGATAATCGGCATAGGAATAAGCGAAGCGTACGGCATAAGCACAACCAAAACAATCAAAAGCAAAACTGCGTGGGTAATTCCTGCAATAGGCGACCTGCCGCCGTTTTTAACGTTCGCAGCCGTTCTTGCTATTGCGCCCGTCGCAGGGATACCGCCGAAGAACCCGACCAAAGTATTGCCTAAGCCGAGTGCGATAAGTTCGGTATTAGAATTGTGTTTATCGTCTATCATATTATCCGAAACAACGCACGACAAAAGCGATTCTATTGCGGCAAGCAACGCAACGGTAACGGCGCTTGGGAGCAACGCCAAAATTTTATCTACGCTGATTGTCGGCAAGGTAAATTTCGGCAGTGCGGACGATACCGTGTATAAAGAACCTATCGTGTTTACCGCCATTCCGCCGACGGCTACCACTACCGCCCCGACAAGCACGGCAATAAGCGAGGCAGGAATTTTTTTGGTTAAAAACGGCCAAGCGACCAACACAGCAAGCCCGATTACGCCGACCATAACCGTCCAAAAATTAACCGTGCCTATATTTTGGAAAAAGAGTTTAAGTTTATCTATCGTTTCTATCGCATTCACGCCGTCGGGATATTTTAAGCCGAAAAAGTCTTTAAGTTGCCCTATTACCAAAGTAACGGCAATGCCTGCCGTAAAACCTACCGTTATGGTGTGCGGTATGAATTTTATAAGCGAACCTGCCCTTATTAAACCCATAATTATAAGAATTATCCCTGCCATTATCGTGGCAAGCGCAAGCCCGTCAAAGCCGTGCGTAGCGATTATTCCGGCGACTATCGTGGCGAAAGCCGCCGTCGGACCCGTAATGTTGACACGACTGCCGCCGAGCAGCGATACGGTAAAGCCTGCAATAACCGCAGTGTATATACCTTTTTCGGGAGTAGCGCCCGATGCGATTGCCAAAGCGATTGAAAGCGGCAACGCTATAATCGCAACGATTATGCCTGCGACTATATCCGAAACAACCTGCTTCCCCGTATAACCTTTTAAGGAAGTTATTATTTTAGGTTCAAAAATCTTCATATTATCTCCTTTGTAACCGTTAAAATGCGCCGAAC
>CAZMOQ010000035.1:5938-10324 GCA_964568155.1 uncultured Clostridia bacterium
TTAGGTTCAAAAATCTTCATATTATCTCCTTTGTAACCGTTAAAATGCGCCGAACTTTATTCAGCGCATAAAATTTTTACCTGTCATCCTGAACGAAGTGAAGAATCTATTTTTTAGATACTTCGACAGGTTTGCCAAGCAAACCTGCTCAGTATGACAGGGTGATTGTCATTCTTGAATATTCTTTTCCTGTCATTCTGAAGTTCGCAAAGCGAACGAAGAATCTACTTGTATTTCTTTTCGGCTATTGCGACACTGTTGCACCTGCATCTTTAGATACTTCGACAGGCTCGCTACGCTCGCCTGCTCAGTATGACACGTCGAAACGCAACCTTTTGTCAGCACTTTGTTAAAAACAAAGTGCAAGACTTTCCGGTTGGTTTCTCCTTTTTCACAAAAATCTTTTGCGTTGCAAAATCTTTTAGCGAATTTTTTTATAATAATTCCTAACCTGTCATTCTGAACGAAGTGAAGAATCTTTCTACACTGTCATTCTTGAGTATGTTCGTTTATGCAAACATAAAATATAACTTTTCTTTTTCGTCAACAATTACAACGTTTCTTTGCCGACCACTTTTGCACGTTTTTTACTGCCGAAATTAAAGCGTTTGTACAATGCGTCTTTATATTTCATCGTAATTTTAAATCCTAAAAGCAAAACGACTATTACTGCGATAAGCACGATAGCCCAAACGGGTAAACTTTCGCCCTTAACGTTTTCCCACATTTTGTTTATGCGAGTATTCGCTTCGTTGTCGAAGTAATGCATTACCGTGCAACGGTCGGTTATTTCCTTAGACGGATATTGCGTTGCAAACTGTCCGTTTTCGGTATCGGTATAAAAAACTTTATCTTCGCCAAAGAAATATCCTATATCCACTTTAACGGTGTTTTGCTCGGTAGGTTCTTTCGTCAAACCGTAAAAATCTACCATCCATTCTTCTATTTCTTCGCCGCAAATCGCACTTGTATAGAATATATATTCCATATTTTTTATTGCGTTTTCGGGCATAGATAAAAAGTTAATGAATTCAACCGCCAAATCTTTATTCTTTGCGCATTTAGGAATACACCAACCGTCGAACCAAATATTGCTGCCTTCTTCGGGAACGCTGTATAAAAGTTCGGTCGGTGTTTCGCTATCCGCCGCCTCGTACATAGAATACACTGCGTCGCCGCTCCAAGCGAAGTTTATATCTATTTTGCCCGTAATCATATCGTTTTTGCCGCTGTCCACTTCAAAACCGTATATGTTTTTCTTGAGCGACAACAAACCTTCTTCCGCTTTCTTGACCGTTTCGGCGTCCGTTCTATTGAAAATTTCCGCCAACCTGTCTTGGTAATCGGGGGAAGTTTTATCCAAAGAAAGAAGTTCTTCCCTACAAGCGTAGGCAACGCCTATAAAATAACTGTCCCTTATGCTGTCTTTTATAGTAAGTTTGTTTGCGTATTTTTTATTCCAAAGCGAATACCAAGACCGCATATCTTCGGTTATATCCGAATTCGCCGCAGGGTTATACAAAATTCCGAGCGTACCCCACATATAAGCGCAAGCGTAATCCGCCAAACAACCGCCGTCCCAAGAAACTTTTTCGCTGAAAACTTCCTTTATATACGGCGAAGCGTTATCAGTATAGACGGTAGGCTTAGTATCTATTTCGTCGAAAGTGGCAAGCATACCTTCACGTGCCATCTTTTCAATCATATAATCGGACGGGCAAATAAGGTCGTAAACGTATCCGCCTGCGATTTTTATATCGTTGTAAAGATTTTCAAGCGTGCCGAAAGTAGAATATTCCACCTTAACGTTAACGCCTTTTTCAGCCATATACGCTTCGAAATCGTCACACATATCTTCGTCGATATAATCTTCGCAGTTGCTTATCTTCAGAATAAGCGTATCGTCGCCGCCGCCACCGCAAGCCGAAAGCGGAAGCGTAAAAAGAATTAAACATATTATTAAGGATATTATTCTTTTCATATCACGCTTTCTCCTTATCGGGGGATTTGCCTTTTATATTCATCAATATAACCGAAACCAAAATAAGCAAAAATATAATTGCCGAAAGCGCCCTTAACGCAGGCATTTGCGAATGTGCCTGATTTTTTACGGCGTTAAAAGCGTAAGTGCTTATCGTATCGAAGGTAGCGGGCTTAGTGAACGCAGTTATAACGTAATCGTCTAGCGAAAGCGTAAGCGCAAGCATAAAACCGCTGAAAATTCCCGGTAAAATTTCAGGAATAACCACTTTAAATAAAGCCGAAAAAGGCGTTGCGCCTAAATCCAAAGCCGCTTCGTACATACTCGAATCGTGTTGTTTTAATTTCGGCATTACCGACGTAACCACGAAGGGCGTACAAAACGCCATTTGCGCAATTACCAACGAAAAATACGTTTTATTGAAGGCAAGTACCGAAAACACCAACGCAAGCGAAACCGCTATTACTATTTCGGCGTTTATTATATTTATTTGCGATGCGCTTTTAACGCATTTGCCGAGTTTGCCTTTCGAATAATAAATACCTATTGCGCCGAAAGTCCCCAAAATAGTGGAAAGCGTAGCAACGATTACCGCAAGCACTACGGTGTTTATAATCATCGTTCTGAGTTCGGCGTTACTGAATAATCTTACGTAAAGGTCTAAAGAAAACCCGTCCCACTTACCTATCAAATTAGAATCGGTAAAACTGTACACCACCAAAAGCAATATCGGTGCGTACACGAATATCAACACCACCGTGAGAAACAAAATCGAAAAAAACTTTTTCATAGTGCGTTCCCCCTTACGTTTTCAGATTTAAATCCGCCCGTTACGAGCATACTTATAAACATAACCAGCAACATTATTATGGCTATCGCCGAGCCGAAGTTCCAGTTTGCAGCCGTGCCGAACTGTTCTTCTATAAGTTTACCTATCAAAGGCACTTTGCCGTTACCGAAAGTATCCGTTATTACGTAACAACTCATCGAAGGCAAAAACACCATAGTTGCGCCGCTTGCAACGCCGGGCATCGACAACGGCAGCGTTACTTTGGTAAACACACGCACGCCGCTTGCGCCCAAATCCCCTGCGGCTTCTTCCAAACTTTTATCCATTTTAATCAAAGTCGTGTAAAGCGGCAAAATCATAAACGGTAGAAAGTCGTAAACCATACCGATTATGGTATTTAAGTAATTGTATTCGCCGAATATGCCTATCAAACTCAGCAATTCTTTAAGCGCCATAGCCCTTAAAACGAAGTTTATCCACATAGGCATAACGAAAAGCATAACTAATATGTACGACCTTGCCGACTTAAAACGGGATAAAACGTATGCGACGGGATATGCGATAAGTATACAAACCAGCGTGGTTATAAGCCCTATCGCAATACTTATTATAAGGTTCGAAACCGACGACGTAGTCGTAAAAAATTCTATAAAATTCCCAAAACTTATCACGCCGTTACTGTCGGTAAAAGCGTAATATGCGATAAGCAGTAACGGAAATATCACGAACAGCCCCAAGAACACGCCGTACGGAATACATAATTGATTCCGCTTAAACCCGAAAAGCGTTTTTTTGTTGCCGTCGTCGGAAATTTTTTCCCTTGCGACCACTTTAACGTTTTCAGCCATCAGCGTTTAACCTCCTGCTTGAGTTTTATTTTGATTTTTTCCTTAGGTATATAAACGCTTACCCTGTCGTTTTCATTCCAAGTGTACTCGGTATCGCAAACGTAATCTTCTTCGTTTTCGTCCGTTCTTACTATAATTTGATAGTGGTCGCCCTTATAAATTATAGAAACTATATTACCGACTGCGCCGCCTTCTTCTTCGCCGGTGTTGACGTCGTTTATTTCTATATCTTTAAGCCCGACTTCGACTTCGACGTCGGTATCGGTAAGGTCTAATTTCTCCCCGTCGGCAGTAATAAGATAGCCTTCTTCGTCAAGACTGCTGCCCTTATACAAAGACGTAACGTCGCAAGCGAATTCCCCATCCCCGAATACGACGGTATTGTGTTTCGTAATATAACCTTCGTATTTGTTTACGGTAAATTCCTTCTTCATTATGTGGATATCTTCGGGGCGAATGAATATGCTTGCTTTATCCCCGACCTTCATCTCTCTGGTATCTTGAATAACCACTTCGGTCTTGCCGATAAGGCATACCATTTCGTAATGCACGCCCTTAAAAATACTGCTTATTATTTTACCGTCGATTTGCCCTTTGCCTTCGTCCATAATGAACACGTCTTCGGGGCGAACCACAACGTCGACTTTTTCGTTCTTTTCGAAATCGTCAACGCAATCGAACACTCTATTTAAAAATCTTACCTTTCTATCCCCCGTCATCGTGCCAGAAAAGATATTGCTTTCGCCTATAAAGTCGGCAACGAAGGA
>CAZMOQ010000036.1:0-10127 GCA_964568155.1 uncultured Clostridia bacterium
GTAGCGAAGAATCTAAATATTTTAGACGTTTCGCAAGTAGGGCTACGGGGCGGAACTCAGCGTGACAGCGTTTTAATAATTTTTATATCCTGTCATTCTGAAGTTTGCGAAGCGAACGAAGAATCTCTTTGCGTTTCTTGTCGGTTGTTGGATTACCATATCATTTGCGCTTTAGATACTTCGACAGGTTTGCACGGCAAACCTGCTCAGCATGACACGGGTTGGAACTTTTTAATTTTACTCGCAAAAAGATTTTGAAAAAAGATTTTTGCGAAAAGGAGAAACCGCCATTTTCGCTTTACGATTTGCCTAAATAGGCAAATCGTTGGCTCTTTGGCGTGTTTCGACGCCGTCATTCTGAGCGTAGCGAAGAATCTAAATGTTTTAGACGCTTCGTAAGTAGGGCTACGGGGCGGAACTCAGCGTGACAGCGTTTTGAAATATTTTATATTCTCTTTCCTGTCATTCTGAGTTCGCATATGCGAACGAAGAATCTATTTTCTAGATACTTCGACAGGCTCGCTACACTCGCCTGCTCAGTATGACACGGGCGAACGACAGTCTTTGCAATCCTGCTCAGTATGACGGCGTCGAAACACAACTTTTTATCAGCACTTTGGTAAAAACCAAAGTGCAAGATTTTACAGTTGGTTTCTCCTTTTTCCCTAAAATCTTTTGCTAAAGCAAAATCTTTTAGCGAATTTTTTTTATTCTGTCATTCTGAACGCAGTGAAGAATCTTTTTTAACATTTCAACCTGCCATTCTTAGACCATATATAAAACCGACGATTTTTTTAAAAACGATACAAAAC
Organism: uncultured Clostridia bacterium; assembly: GCA_964568155.1. Taxonomy (GTDB): domain Bacteria; phylum Bacillota; class Clostridia; order Christensenellales; family Borkfalkiaceae; genus UMGS775. The sequence continues at coordinate 813 of CAZMOQ010000036.1, forward strand.
GCTTGACATTTTTCGGGGGGGGTAAAATTAAAGTATTACACTTAAGGAGAATATAAAATGAAAAAATTATTAACAATTTTACTAGTCGTAATAACGGCGTTATCTTTAACCACGTTTATGGCGTGCGACGATGAAACTAATCCCCCAAACGTTCCACCCGTCGAAGAACCGCCTAGCACAAATCAAAGTATTACGGAAAATCAATGGAAGGATATGCTTTCTACGGCGAATTTTGAAAACTACACACTTAAGCAATCGTACAGTGTAATTCTAGACGAAAACAGTACGACAGTGGACACAATAATAAAATTTGCCGACGATAAAGTTTTTTTATCAATGTCGGCAGATAATGAAACACACACTGTACTTTTCGAAAAAGAAGAAGCAAAAGCACAAAAGCAAAGTTATGAAAACCTTTTCCTTGCGTTGCTTGCAAATTTTGACGATTACGAATACGACGCCAACGAAAACGCATATAAAAACCCCGAAACGATTACCGTTGAACAAACAATAATCTACCCTACGACAGACGGAACAACAAATTATGTAGTACATATAAAATCGGTTATGTCAAACGGAAAAGCAACTGTTTCAACCGACGGTAAACTTCTAACATTCGTATGCGATTACACGCAAACGACGACGTTTGAAAATGGCGAAGAACAAGTTACCGATACTAAAATGTCTTGGACTTTTTCCGATTACGGAACTACGGTTATAACTGAAACCGCCGAATAATTTAAAATCACAAAAAAGCGCACTGCAAGTTACAAAACTCGGTGCGCTTTAATTTTATGCTTGATATTTTGCAAGAATTTTTATCAATAACGAAAGTTTTTCGTTTACCTTAAAAAAAGATACCGTTCCGCTTTCTTTTTCAAGTTCGTAAAGCGATTGTTCTATTTCTGACACTTTCAATTTATCGGTTGCGGACAAATCCATTAAATTAAGTTTTTCTATTATACTTCTTGCGTGGGACACGTTAAGCCCCTTTTTTATTCCGTTTAATTCGCTTTGCATCATCGGTAAAGGGATATCTTTTTCCTGCATTACCGCTTGCGGACGGTAAGTTTCGCCATCCCTTAACCTTTTATCGAGCGTCTTTATCAACTGTTCCGCATTCATATTTGCACAAACCTTCCTTTTGCTTTTAGGTATTTTTAAAAAGAAATACAAAAAACTTGCAAAAATCGATGAAACGCAAGTTAAAATTATAAAATAATTTTTTGCGATTACCGTTAAAACAAGCGCTTGCGCCGCCACAACCGTAAAGCACAAATGCGGAAAGGACTTTCTTTTATCGGTAAACAAAAATATTACGAAAAAAGCAAATATTACGCCGTTAAAGCCCAGCACGTAATAATCGAGAGCAATATAATTTACGCAACGAATAAACCCGTCAATAAAAACATCAGTCATAATTTCACCTTGAATTTTTTATCAAGTAAAATCATATCACTTTATCGACCGATAAAAACGTCGAATTTTTGCGAATTAACTCTTTATATATCGATTTTTATTATTTCCGCCGTAGCAAGACTTATTATAAATGCGTTTTTGACCTTAATTTTAAGCGATTTTTCAACAGCGTACGCATAAAGTTCCAACTGTTTGGAATAAGTTTTTTTAAGTCCTTCGGCAGTTTTATGCGAATATTTATAATCGAATATAACTGCGCCGTCCGTATCGATACCCAACAAGTCTATTACGCCTTGTAAAATTATATCTCCGTCGTAATTGTCCCCTAACGCAAACGCTGCGGGGCAACTTACCAAAAACTGCTTTTCTTTATAAAGTTTGTAACCGCAAAGCGAATTTAATATACCGCTGTCGCATATTTTTTGCAAACAAGATAAGTCTAAAAGGCGGTATTCTTCACTAGTAATTTCGTCGTTTTTTAATAATCTTTCCGCTTCTGCGGTTGCGCTTTTAAACGAAAAGTCGCAACGCTCCAAAAACTTATGCATCGCAGTGCCCTTTTCGGCGCTGGTTTTAGGAACTTCTTCGCCAAAAATTTCATTTACCGAATACGCTTCTTCGCCGTCACGCTTTAAACTTTCGGTTACCGAAGTTTTCATCGGCGTTACCGAACTTTTACTATACGGATAAGAAAAAGCAAAATTCTTTTTTATTTCGGACGCTAATTTTTCGTTTATTTCACCTACGGCAATCTTTCTGACGCTACGATTTTTTTCGGTTAGTTTTACGAAACTTTCGTCGTACTCGTTGTACAGCATATCTTGCGGAATAAAATCCGCATAGCGACCTGCGTTCGATATATCGTTTCCGCTTAACGCAGGAAGGGCGTTTTCTCCGACTATTTTTAACGAATATTTCGCCCTTGTAAGAGCAACGTAAAACAAACGCAATTCTTCCTTCCTGCATTGATTTTTTATAAGTTCTTTCAAATACAATCTTAAAATTGTTTCCCCGTAGGTTTTGTTTTCGTCGTCGTAATATTTAACCGCAAAGCCGTAATCTTTTTGAATTATAATTTCGCTTTGGGCGTCTTTATAATTAAACGGTTTCTCTATCCCTGCAACGATAACTACGGGGTATTCCAGCCCCTTAGACGAATGAATGGTAAGCATTTTTACCGCTTCGGAATCTCCTATTTCGGCAAGCGTAAATTCGTCTTCGGCATTGTTTATGCGTTCTAAAAATTCGGTTACGGTGTATTTGCCCAAGTTGGCTTCGCTTATAAAACGGTTTATCCTGCGTAATTTTTGTTTGCCAGCCGTGCTTGCGTAACACTTAACGTCTAACATTCTTTCACGCACTACCCTTTCGAGAATTTCGCCTGCGGTAAATTCGCCCGACAACAAGCGGAGTTTTCTTACATAAGCGTCGAACGAAGCGAGTTTTTCCTTAAGTTGTCCTTCGGCTTTTTCCAAATATGCGGCGTACGCTTGATAGAAAGTCGGCTTTTTACAATTTTCAAATAATTTTTCGTTGCCGAATAAGCGTATTTCCGCAAGTTCGTCGTCGGTAAAAGAATACAAAGCGGAATATCTTGATAAAAATTATCAAGCAGTTGCAAAATATCGCATAAAGTTTTAATTTCCGCATATTCGGTTATGCTGTTTTTGGATTCCGCAGCGACGGGTATGCCCCGTTTTATAAGCGACTTTATAATTCCGTCCGCATAATCCGTTCGGGTACGTGTAAGCACGGCTATATCGCCGTACCCTATTTTTTTATACGACTTATCTTCGCAATCGAAGTATTCTTTCCCTATCTCTTTTAAGATAATTTCGCCTATAAAATCGCCGATTGCAACTTCGTCCTTAGCGGTAACCGCTTCTTCGGTAAGGTCGTAAATTCGGGGTTCTTCCACAGGGCGTTTTTTCTTTTCCGAAGTTAAAATATCGATGGAAAATTCGCCGCTGCCGTCGGGATAAAGTCCGCCCCTTACCAAACGAGAAGTGTTTTTATAATCCACCGACGAAAAATCTTTCGTCATAGCCTTATCGAAAATAGCGTTTACGCCGTTTATAACTGCGTCCGAAGAACGGAAATTGCAATTAAGATATATAACGCCGCCAAGCGAATTAAGCGCATCTTCCCTATTCTTAAAAAGTTCGGGATTGCAACCCCTGAACCCGTATATGCTTTGCTTTAAGTCCCCTACCATAAAAAGATTATCGTTTGAAACCAAAGACAAAATTTCCTCTTGAACGTCGTTCGTATCCTGATATTCGTCGGTAAAAACGTATTTGTATTTTTGGCAAACTTCCTTACGAATTTCATCGTTAGACAATACTTTCAAAGCAAAATGCTCCAAGCCGTTAAAATCAACGACGTTTAATTCTTTTTTTTCTTCTTCGAATTTTTTTGAAAACTCAAGCGTTAAAGATATCAACGCTTTAGTATGCCGCTCGCAAGATAAAAAGCGGCGTTTTTGTTCTTCGTAATCCGAAATAGAATTTATATCGTCGAGCACGTCGGATATTTGCTTTTTCAAAAGTTTTATTTGCACGTTAATTTTTACGCCCGATTCGTCTAAATTTCTAACCGACGGCATACGTTCGGGTGGCTCTTCACCGCTTGCGAAAGCAACTAACTTTTTTAAATAAGCCGAATACTGCGTATATCCGCTATCCGCCGCCGTTTGCGCCGACGAAAGCGCCGCCGCCGAAAACCCGGTTAATTTTTCGTTAAGCAACCGTAAATATTCTTTATAAAACACGTCGAACTCGCTTTCCGTAATCGAAAGCAAACTTTTATTCAACGCTTCTTCGGGGTTTACCTTATTTAAAGCGTATTCGTAAATAGAAAAAACCGCTTTTTTCAATTTGTCGTCACGGCGTTTTGCCCTGTGCCTGTTTACCAGCATCAAAAAATCGGCGTCGTTCTTTTCGTAAAGTTCTTCAAAAAGTTCGGAAATAACGCTATTTTTTATTTCGTTCACCTTCGATGCGTCAGCGACTTCGAAATCGGCGGATAAACCGACTTCGAAAAAATAACTGCGTATAAGCCTTGCGCAAAAAGAATGTAGCGTACAAATATCCGCAGAATTTACGTCCGCCAACTGATTTTTAAGTTTATCGTTGCCATTCGATATTTCTTCGCACATCGCTTTGCGCAACTTATCTTTCATTTCCGAAGCGGCTTTTTCGGTAAACGTAACCGCTAAAATTTCGTTTACGTTCGCTTTGCCTTCGCTTATGATTCTTATAAGACGGCGAATCATAGTAAAAGTTTTTCCGCTGCCTGCCGACGCCGAAACTAAAAGATTGCCTTTATTATGATTTATAACCGCTGCTTGTTCTGCCCTTAATTCCATAATCAATCCTCCGAATCCGCACCGTCGGTAATCGTATTTTTTTCGACCTTTTTTACGACACGCTCGGTCGAAGAAAGGTCGGCGCAAAATTCGCACATACCTTTATAATCGCAATATTCGCACACGTCTTCGGCAGGAGACGGCAAAATAACGCCGTTTGCGATTTGTTCCGCACCCTTTGCGGAAATTTTCAAAGCATATTTAAGGTATTTTTGCATATCTTCCGCACTGATTCCGCTTGATGCTTTATAAGATAATTCGCCGCTGTTTTTATCTACCTTTAAATTTATACCCGCAATTTCGCTTTTCGGTTTATCTAAAGTTAAAGCGGTATCGGTAGATTTTAAAACAAAATCGTCATCAAGGGTATAGCCTGCAAAATCGACGTTAAATTCGCCTTCTTTGCCGTAAGAATTATCAACGCAGCAATAGTAAGCCCCCGCAGGTTTTTTATTTTCCACGAATGCGTTCATGTACAAATAAAGTTGTAATTTTTTTCCGATAAAAAAGTTTTTATCGAGCGATTCCACCTTTCCCGTTTTATAATCGATAATGCGTATATAATCACCTGCGCAATCGACACGGTCGACTTTGCCTTCAACGTAACGCTTTTTATCTTTGCAATCGAGAGTTATCGCTTTAAATTGCTTTTCGTTAAAGCCGAATTTAACTTCTTGCCCGAACAACTTAAATTCGGAATTTTTAAACTGCCTGAAAATTTTTCGACAAAAAACGACTGCTTCCGACACCAAATTTTGCACTAAATACCTGCCCGACGGTTTTTCGGCAAACACCGAATATTCTTCTCTTTGCAAAATTTCTTCAGCAATGCTTCTCACCTTTTCGTCCCCGTCGTATTCGTTTTGCAAATCGTCGATTAGCGGAGAATAACGCTCGAACACTTCGTGTAAAAAATTACCCACGTCAAGCGGTTCGGCTTTACCGACTTTTCTTTCGGTAAGCCCTAAACCGTTATCCAAAAAGTTTTTGAAAGGGCAGGCAAAATAACTTTCCAAAAGAGAAGCGCTGAGTTTTTTGTTTTTAAATACGGCGCCCGGGAATTTAGTTAATTTTACCGTAATTTCTTTATTTGCCGAAAGTAAAATTTCGTCCGCTTGGCGTTTACTATCGCAATCGAATGAAGAATAGCAACTCGAAGCCCCCGTAACGTCGTCGATATTGCCGTCCAAATACTCTCCTACTTCCTTTGCAAACGCCTTTTTCGCTTGCCTTACCGTTAAATAATCGGTTGAAGAAAATTGATTTTTTATATCTTTTTCAAAAGAAAACCCCTTTCCCTTTTTTAAGCAAGCGAATACGTATTCAAAAATTTCGCTTTTTGCTTGCGGCTTGCCGTTACAACCCGTTTTCGCATAAGAAAGAAATAATCCGTCGGTATACGCACCCAACGCAAGTCCTGCGTTTTCACGCTCCCTGCGGTTTACCGTTTTTATTTTAGGTTCGACTATAACTTTAAGTTTCTCAAGTTTTTCAAGTTCGGTGTCAGCAAGCATCGCAACGTCGCTTTTTGAAAACGGCACGTCCGCCGTAAGTCCCGTTAAATAAACAAACTTTGACTTTACAAGACCTATTTCCTTAAATCCGCCCACAAAAACGGCGTCCTTATACTGCGGCAACACGCTTACTTCGTCGGCGTCAAAACCGCCGATTAAAATTCCTATATATTCGTCGATATCTAATAAGGCGTCCCCTAATATGCTTTCGGTTTCGTCCAAAACCGATACGACTTTATCGTATACCTGTTCGCCGTAAGCGGCTTCGTAGTCCTCCGAATATTTTAAAAGTTCGGCATTTAACTTGTCTACTTTCTCTTTTGCCGCAGTTTTTTCCAACATACGCTTTACGGCGTTAGAAAATTCCACTGCGGTTGCTTGCCTTTTTAACGGAAGAAAAAGTTCCGCCAAAAAACTTCTGTATTCTTCGTAAGCGGCGTAATTTTCTTCGGTTGTTCCGTACTTGAAAGGTCTTAAAAAAGTACCGCCGTCAACGCCGTATTTTAACGCAAAATTTTCAAAACCGTCCAAAAAATCCGTATCCGTTGAATTTACGGGATTTTTAGCGAAAGCAAAATATTCACGCCGAGCAAATCTCCGCTTGTATGCCGAAAGATAGTCCTTTACCAAACGGGCAAGCGGATGTGCGGAAAGTTTTTTCTTTTCGTCTATAAAATGCGGTATTTCGTATTCCGCAAAAATTTTTTTAAGCACGGGCATCGAACTTTCAGGCGCATAAACCTGAGAATCGCAATACCTGTTTCCGTTAAACACTGAAATTTTTATCTTTCTTGCGACCGATGAAATTTCTTCTTCCACGTCGGAAAATTCGTAAGCGAAAACGTCGTCCGTTTGCCTGCCGACGCAGTTAAACACCGCAGGGTTAAACGCACTGTCCAAAATATAGCCGCTTTCACCCTGCTCCGAAAAGTAAACTTTTTCAACCGTTGCGCCGACACTTTCGGCAACAGCCGTAAATGCGTTTAACGCTTCGAAGGTGTATAAATATTCGTTGGCGCCCGCAACGAAAAATGCGGTTACTTCTTTCGCTTTGCGTATTGCGGCTTTTATTGTCGCAAGTTCTTGCCTTGTGAAAGACGAATACCCTGCAACGAATACGTTACAACCGTCAAGCGCACCCCTTTCTATTTCGCTAGGCAAAGCGTCCAAATAATTATTTTGGTCTTTATAACCTTTGTTTTTTACGGCGTTTTCGTACTCGCCGTAAAGCAAGGCTAAATCTTCCAACTTGTTTTTAAGTATTCCTTCTACGCCGTACGACGCATTTAAAAGTTCTTCGGGCGAAACTTTTGCGCTTTTTAACTGTGCGATGAGTTCGTAAATCGAAGGCGCAAGAGTTTTTAAACGCAATCTTTTGAATTGTTTTAAATTTTGAGCGTTGTCCGTCAATATTTTTCGGCACAGCATTACCCCGCCCTGCTTCGAAAGCAAATTGACGGGTTTTGAAACGGACTTTAAAAACTTACGCATAGATACTATTTTAGTATTGAACGTACCGCCCGTGACGGAAACCACCGCATTCTCTATAACCAACGTGTTTTTTTCTTCGGTAAACACAACGTTGTTTATATCGGGCGAATTTCCACGCTTATTTATTTCGTTTGCAAGCGCATTTATTAACGAATAGTATGCGCCAAATACGTAAACCTTGATTTTCATATTTTTATTTTATCATATTTTACGATATTTTTATAGTTTTTTAATATTTTATTTTACATTTTTTTTAGTTTATGGTAAAATTTTCGGTAACGATATATTGTTTTTGGAGATATTATGAAAAAATTTTTTACGTCAATAGTATTCGCACTTACTTTTACGATGTTGTTTTCGGCTTGTTCTTGCGCCGGTTGCAATACCGAATCTAAAATAACGGGTTCGTCTTACTGGCACAGCAACAAAACTTATTCAAGGAACTTTACCGAAACGGCGACTTACGAAGTAAATTATACCGACGATTATAAAGTAACGACGGGCGGCGTTAAATACGACTATTCTAAAGCAAACGAACCCGAATCTTTAACGGCAACGTACGGAAAAGGCTCTTACGTAGTTACGGTAAAAGCGATAGGAAAGAACGATTTGCCCGAAAAAGCAAAAAATTCGGACGATTCCGTAAACGAATTTTATAAACTTACGGCTGAACTTAATTTGCCCGTAACTTATAAATTTAACGACGGCGAAGAATACACGTTTACCGATACCCATAATTCCGTAGTTTACTTCGAATCCATAAGCACTTCTCTCCGTCCGCTTTACAGCCAAAAAATTTACGACAGCACTTACTTTTCAAACGACGGCTCGTCGATAATTCGCAGTGCTTATACGACGGAAATAAAATGGGCGAATAAAGCCGAACTTACTATTACCGACAACTCGTCCGAAAAAACCGAATATCCCGCACGAGACGGCAAATACGGCTTGAGGAAAGTTGAAAACGAAACGTATTCCGTAAAATATTCGAAAGGTTGCGTTTTGGATAACGAACAACTGCTTTTCGCATTGCGTGCCTACACTCTTTCGACCGACCTAAGCGAAACGATTAAAATTTTCGACACGGCGTACAAAAATCAACTGACTTCGATTTCCGTAAAATCGGCTGAAACCGCAGCGTTTACCGATAAATGGACGGTCAGCATAAACGGCAACGAAGAAACTAAAGAAACGACGTCTACCTTCTTAACCACGATAGTCAGGAACGACAGCAAACTTTCGGGTTCTCCCCTTATTTGCTATTATCAAATAATTAAATACGACGGCGACGAAGAAGGCGTTACCGCTGACGAAAACGGCAGAAGTTGGCTTGTCAGAATGGTACAAAGACTGCCTTACGGCACAGGTTCGTACGGTGCGCTTGACTATAAGTTGAAAAGCGTAGTCGTAACCGATTAGAATTTTGATAACGATATAATTTTTCTCAAACAGCAAAAAATAGCAATAGACTTTCTATTGCTATTTTTTATTTTCCAAATCAATTCACTAATCTTAGTTTTCCTA
>CAZMOQ010000037.1:0-9999 GCA_964568155.1 uncultured Clostridia bacterium
CGTTGACTGAAGAAATTGTATAAACCGCAGGAACGTACCCCACTTGATACAATTCAAAAGAGATATCCGCTTTTACTTTTAACTTTATGCCCCAGTAATTTTCGTCGGCAAGCACGACCGCTTGGAACGAAAAAGGTTCATTCAAAAGCGTAGTGCCGTAGGTTTGCGTTTTAGGTTGGTCGTAAGGGAATACTTTTTCAAGATTGCTTACGGTAAGTATTTTGCAACTCATAATTTTTTCCTCGTTAAATTTAAATCCAAAGATATTCTACTACAAACAAGTTTTAAAAACAATCTATTTGCTTATAATTTTTTATTACTTTTTATAAATTTTTACGCCGAAACGAGATAACTTTGCTTCGCTATAAACTTCGCCCGTTTCCATATCGGTATAACTTCCGTTTAGCCCGACGGTTACGCTGTTTTCGGTATAATTTTCAACGAATAAGTAAATTGTATTTCCGTCCTTTCTTGCGTGAGCGGTTACGCCGAAAGGCAAATCTTTTACCGACGGCAAAACGCTTGAAATTTTAAGTTCATTGCAAATGGCGTCGAAAGCGTAAGTTTTGAAATTTCCGTCGTCAAAGAACGCTTGATAATACGCTTTGCCTTTGCCGTAAGAATTTACCGTGTAACAAGGCTTACTTTCAAACAAACCGTCCTTAAATTCGCCCAAAACTTTTGCGCCTTGCGAATGAATATGTTCCGCATAACTTTTTACGGCGTAATCCTTACCGCCAACGGTTGCGGTGCGCTTGTCTTCGGGATAATAACTGTCTAATTCTTCGTTCCAAATTCCGAAAACGTTTTTCAATTCTCCGCACGGGAAGCCGCCTAAATGACACAAATCGTTTTCGTTTACCATACCCAAGAAACAAGATGAGTACAGCGTGCCGCCGTTCGACACGTAATTTTTGAAATTTTCTTCTGTTTCTTTATCCACCATATATTCGTCCGCTACGATAACCAACTTATATTTAGACAAATCGGAATGTGGTGAAACAACGTCGCACGGGATTGCGTTATTCCAAAAATATTTATAATATTGCAAAACGTCTCCGCAATAATCTTTTTTAGCGGCGAAACCACTGCGTTCGAAAGCCCATCTGTTTTCAAAATCGTAAATTATTGCGACTTCCGACTTAACGCTATCAGTCCCTGCGATTTCGGATATTTTTTTCAATACTTCGCCCGTATGAGTAACCGTTTTGAAAATTCTAGCGTTTTCGTTCCCTACGTGGTCTACAACCGCACCGTGAAATTTCTCTTTATCGCCCCTAGATTTACGCCATTGAAAATACATAACGCTGTCGCTGCCGTGCGCAACCGCCTGCAAAGACGCAAGTGTATCCATTCCGTTTTCTTTCAACTTGTTTATTTGTTGCCAGTTTTCAAGTCCCGGAGAACTTTCCATAAGTAAAAACGGTTTTTCCTTTAACGAACGGAAAAAATCGTGCCAAAATGCGGACTTTACCGCTTCGTCCATATGCGACGGCGAATGCCACATAGGATAATTATCCCAAGAAATTATATCTACTTCTTTCGCCATTTTATGATAATCGGGTATATGCCTACACCCCATCATATTAGTGGTTGTCGGCTTATCCGAATATTTACGCACTGCGGCTATTTCTTCCTTCATAAAGTCTATGGTTTGCTCGGAAGTAAACCTATCCCAGTCCAACTCAAGCGGTAAAGAACCTGCTTGGCAATCGATTTCGTCGAAAGAAGAATATGTGTGGCTCCAAAAACCCGTCCAGTATTCATGATTAAGTTTTTCGATAGTTCCGTATCTTTTCTTTAAGAATTTACGGAAATTTTCCTTACATAAATCGCAATAACACGGCGTACCGTAATATTCGTTGGAAATATGCCAAAACAACACTACGTCGTCCTTACCGTAACGCTCGGCAAGTTTTTCGTTTATTATCCTAACCTTTTCCCTAAATATCGGGGACGAAAGGCAAAAACGCTGTCTGCCGCCGTAAGGCATTCTTTTACCGTTGCTTTCAACCCTTAAAACTTCTTTATATTTTAAGCCTAGCCAAGCGGGCATTGCTGCGCTTGGGGTTGCAAGAATGATTTTACCGCCGTTTGCTTTGACCTTAGATATAATTTCGTCCATTGCGGAAAAATCGAATACGCCTTCCTGCGGTTCTATCGTGCTCCACGAAAATATGCCTATCGACACAGTGTTGCAGTTTGCAAGTTTCATAAGCCGCATGTCTTCGTCCCAAATTTCTTTTGTTTCTATCCATTGTTCGGGGTTATAATCTCCGCCGTGCAAAAAATAATTTGTTTTCATATTTTCCTTTATAATTCCTTTTTATTATTTAAATAATTTCCAACAAGCGTTTTTTTGTTTTTTCCGGCAAAACCGATTGCAAAACCGCAATTTTAAAATCTTCTAAATTATCTACTTTTTCTATTTTTTCAAAACTTTCGTTTTTAGCCGTATTATTCATTTCCGTACCAAGTAAAATTTCCTTCATACGGTTTATTGCCTTTTTTAGCGGCGTTTGTTTATCGTAAACGACGGTTACCGTGTACTTCTTTTCAGGCATAAATGGCAACTTTACCGATACGCAATCTTCGTATAATTCTTCCACTTCATAAGGCTCGTTGTCGATTTTAACGCAAACTGTGCCGTCTTTTATATTCTCGAAATATAAAGTAATAATTCTATCGGTCGGGATAACTTCCGCTTCGCCTGTGCCGAAAAATTCCAAAACCGATGTAACGGTACCGTTTAATTCGCTTTCCTTTAGGGTAAAATTCGTCTTAAACACTCTATCGTCCCCGTTTTCCAAGCCGTCCTCGTACAACGTAAATTCTCCGTTACCCGAATATATCCGCATATTTAAGCGTTTCGGATTTTTGCAAGAGTTTCCGCTATCGCCCGAAAAAGGCAATATTGCGCCCGACTTGGCTAGCACGGGAATACTTTCCAAATCCCTGTACATTTCAACGGTTTTTGCGGTTTCGACAGTATACTCGTCACCCGTAAAAATATCGGTCCAAACGCCCTTAGGTATCCAAACTTTTACCGAAGAAAATCCGTCTTTTGAAGGCTTTGTTATAGGTGCAACAAGCATTTGTTCGCCGAATAAATATTCGTTTTTAAATTCGTACGCTTCGTCGTCCTGCCAGTAGTAATATAAGGGTTCTATCAACGCAACGCCGTCGGTATGCGCCTTAACCGAACAGGTATATAAAAAAGGTATCATAGAGTGGCGGAAGCGTAACCAGTCCATTGCGATTTTGCCTATTCCGTTGCCGTAATACCACGCCTCTTTAGTGGTTACCTTAGCGTCGCTCGAATGTAAGCGGTTTATGGGGCTGAACACGCCGAATTGAATATGCCTTAAATACAACTCTCCGTTGACTTCTCCTTGCATATGTCCGCCTATATCGTGGCTCCACCACGTGTACCCGACGTTAGATGCGGTAAGCGTAAAGTAGGGCAAATAATCCAAAGTTTCCCAAGTGATATGCGTATCCCCCGAAAAACCCAACGGATAACGGTGCGAACCTATCCCTGCATAGCGTGATAATATGAGCGGATTCCCCGTAGTTTTATTATCGTAATAATGGTAATGATTCAACGCCCACAACGGGTCAAGCCCTGCAATGTTAGACTTTTCGCCTTGTTGCCAGTCAATCCACCAAAAATCGACGCCGTCGGCTTCGTAAGGTTTATGCAAAACCGAAAAATAAGCGTTTATGAACTTAGTATTTGTAAAATCGAAAGGTATTTGTTTTTCGGACTTACAATCTAAGCCCAAAGCCTTAGCCATTTCTTTATACTGAACTTCCCACCAGCGCACGCCGTCAGCAGGGTGCAAATTCAACGTGATTTTTACGCCTTTTTCTTTGACTTTAGCCAAGAATTTTTTATAATTCGGGAAAAGATTTTTATTCCAAGTATAACCTGTCCAACCCATGCTGCCTTCGCCTACGTAATACGGCGTGTTTTTACCCGATTTCGTAATACCTAATTCTTCGTCGATATTAACCGAATAATGCCAGTCCATATCGATAGTTGCGACCGTAAGCGGAACGTTATGATTTTCAAACTTTTGCAACAAACGCAAATACTCTTTATCGGTGTATTCGTGATACCTGCTCCACCAGTTCCCTAATGCGAAACGGGGAACGACGGGTACTGCGCCGCAAATTAAGTACAACGCCTTAACTGCGTTTTTATAATCGTTGCCGTAAGCAAAAACGTACAAATCTTCGCCCTTACCGCATACGGGCAAAACTTCGCCGTTTTCATCAAGACTGAGCGATTTTGCGTCGTCAAAAACGGCAACGCCGTTCTTGGAACACACGCCGTCGTTCAATTCTATATCGTACTCACGCCCGTTTTTATTAAGTTTGGACGGAATATACCTGTTTCCGTTGCAACGGTCCAAAGTCCGATACGTTCCTTTTAGGTTTTCGGTGTTATTAAGAGGAACTTTCTTTCCGTCGATTTCTACGCAACAGTCTTGTATCGAGCGTTTTAAGCAAAGTTTGCAACGCTCCGTTTTAATAAAAAATCCGTCTTGATTTTCGTAAATAGTAAACGCTTGCGGTTTAGTATTTCTGAACCAAACGACTTGCGTTGCGTCGTCCCTGAAAATTTTTTCATTATTTTTTTCTATACGAAACAAACGGTCGGTTAAAACGGTAACTCTGTAATCCTGCCAAAATATTATATTTTTGCAGTTTGCTATCGGGTGGGTTTCCGCTATCAAGTGTTTTTCTAACATTATTTTCTCCTAATTGACATAAAAAATTTTCAATAAAAAAGTCTATTGTATAAAGAATAACGTGATTAAATAACCTTAACCACGTTATTCGCTTTTTTATACAAATAAAATTTTATTATTCTTTACCGCCGCCTGCTTGAACGCCTTCGATAAATAATTTTTGCGAACACAAATATAAAATAATCAAAGGTATCAACGCTACGAAGGTTATAGCGCACTTTTGGTTGTCTTCCGGCATAATACCCGTTAAACAGTCTACCGCATATTGCAAAGTGAAAACTGCAGGGTTGTAATCCAAATATAAAAGAGCGCCCGTATAAGAGTTGTACTGACTTACAAACATAAATATGAATTGCGCAACTAATGCAGGTATCGAAAGCGGCAAAATAATTTGCAAATAACAGCCGAACCTGCTAAGCCCGTCGATTTGCGCCGCTTCAACGTATTCGTTGCCGATTCCTTGAAAATACGACCTGAAGAAGAATATAGCCGACGCCGAGCCGAACATATTAGGAATCAATACCGGCAAGCGTGTGCCTACCCACCCCAACGCTTCGTAGAAATAAATGGAAGGAATGGTCATCGTTGCGCTTGGAATCATCATAGTGGCAAGTTGTATCATAAAAATCACTTCTTTGCCCTTGAAGTTTAATTTTGCGTAAGCGTATGCCGCCAACGAAGAAAAGAACAAACTACAACCTACTACCAAAAGCGCCATCCAAATAGTGTTAAAGAAGCCGATTAACAAGGTTGAAACGCCGTTTACGGCATTCGGGTCGTTCGTCAAAACATCCTTAAATGCTTGCAAAGTCGGGTACTTAGGCCACCACCTGAACGCTTCGTTTATGCCTGTTTGGTTAAGTTCTTGTAAAGAAGTTATCGCCGTGACGAATATAACGTAAAACGGAATGAGAACCAACAACGCCAAGATTATACAATATATATAAAAAACCAGTTTGGAATAATTAAACGGTTTTCGATTAACATTACTTTTCATTAGTTATTCGCCTCCATTTTATTTTTCAATTTATTCGTCAAGAAAGACAAAATAAACACTATAATAAACAAGAACCAACTTATAACGGCGGCAACGCCTATTCTACCGTATTGATATTCCCTATAAATATAGCACATCAAAGTTAAACCACTATCGTTCGGTCCGTATATATCAAGCCCGTTTTGAGTAGTCCTTATAACCTTTGCGAGTTCGAACGTTTGCATACCTGCAACTACGCCAAGCATCAGCAAATAACAGAACATAGGTAAAAGTTCGGGGAAAGTGATTTTCCAAAACCTTGTCCAGCCCTTTGCGCCGTCGATATCCGCCGCTTCGTACACGGCTGGGTTTATTGCGGAAAACACGGACTTGTACATTATGATACCGTATCCGGGCGAAGACCACAAAATTACCGAGAACAACATCCAAGGATATGCTTTTTCATCATACCACCAGTCTACGGGGCTCATTTTCAGCGAAACCAAGAAACTGTTTATAATACCCCTATCAGGGTTAAACAACCACTTGAACATAATTGCCAAAGCAACCGTGGAACAAATGTGCGGTATAAAGTAAAGCACTTCGAAAAAGGTTGAACCTTTATATCTGTTGTGCAAAAAGTTTGCAGTGACAGTCGCAACCACCAAAGACGCCAAATGTCCCGTAGTGGTAAACACGGAAATTTTAGTCGCCTTCCAAATTAAGTTAGAAGAAAACACGTCCTTAAAGTTTGCAAAGTTATTCCACGTCATATCGGCGATTTGATACGAGCCGTTAGAATCCACGAATTGCAAAATGAATGAAATCACCATAGGAAAAGCGTGGAAAAACACGTATGCAACCAAAGGAATTAAAACGCATATAAGTCCGAAAATTGTTGTTTTTTGATTGTTCGTAAGTCCTTTTTTCAACATAAAAGATACCTCTTATTTCCTTAGTAAGCGAACGTTGTAAGACGATAATTTTTCGTTTGCGGCAGGTATAACGCTGTTAAAGGTTTGCTTTTTGCCGTCTTTATCGGTATATTGACCACCCTTAAAGTAAACGTCCAAAGACATATATCCCGTGCGGACTAAATTGTTAAGCGGAGTAGCCCAGTCGTCAGCCCAAGCGGAGTTTTCAACGTACGCTTTATCGAAAATGCCGCAGTAGTTTGCCGCTTCTACCGCTACGCTCATATCCGTAGTCAAAGAACTAATGCCTAAATAATCTTGGGAAGTAGCGTAACTCATTTGGTTAGGAATGTATCTGCCCGAACGCGCAATTATTTTTTGACCTGCAGTACCCGTTGCGAATTGAATAAACTTCCAAGCGGCAGCGATTTCGTCATCCGTGCAGTTGCCTGCTATCGAATAACAATAGTTCATTGAAAGCGCTGCTTGCTTGCCTTGAACCTTTACGCCGTTTACCGTTCTGAATTCGCCGTCGTATACTTGTCCGTCATAAGTTTTGCCTATCTTTTTCAATTCACCCTTAGCGCCCGACATAGGTTCTTCGGTATCGACGCCGTCAGCGCCGAATTCCCTGTATTGCCAACAAGGTGCAAGACCCCATTCGTATTTAGCGCCGCTACCGTCGGCTAGTTGCAAAGAATTATTCAAACGAGGCAATTCTTCGATAGTGGTTACCATCATTGCGGCATTACCCGAAGCGAAGTATTGCGTTCTATCCCCCATTTTACCCGAATCGGGCGCAATGGAATACGCATACTTGCCCGGTACTACTTCGGTATTGTTGCTTAACGTAAGCGCAGTGAATTCGGTAAACGCTTCGTATTGCGATGCGATTGCCGTCAAAGAACCGTCGTTTAAATAAGCGGCGATATCTGAATCGGACGAATGTTTTTTAACGTATTGCATATCGTTGTAATCCAAAACGCTGCCTGCCGAATATGCTTGCCCGTCTACCGTGATATCTTTTGTAGCCAAATAGTTTTTATCTTCGTCACCCAAAGTGAAAACGTACTTGTTTTGGCTTTCGTCCCATTGAATACAGTCGCCGCCGACTGACCAGCCGTAAGAAAACCACCATTCGGTAGCGAACCCGTAAACGCACTTAGAATCGGGATAATAGTTGTAATCTTTGGAGAAATATCTTGCAAGGTTAACAAGTTCGCTCCAGTTCATCGGGATTTGGTCGTTGAATACTTTTACGACCTGTTCGCCCTCGAGCGTCGTGGAAGTTTTCAAACTACCCATACCGTTAGCCTTAGCGTATTCTACCGTGTATTCCGCATAACCGTGCGGCTTATAGTTAGTGCCGTTTGCGGTGTTATATGCGTCAAGTTCGCTTTCCTTAACCGAAATAATATTAACGCCGCCTTCTTGGGTAAATATCGTTTTGTTATACGCAATTACCGTAGGGTTAGAACCGTTAGGTATACCGTATAAAGGCGAACTTTCGTCCCCTGCGGCAACTTTGTTTGCGTAATCGTAACGATAACGGTATATGTTATTTTCGGGGAAATCGGATAAATCCAAATAATTATTTCCGTTTTCGTCTTTGGTGTAAGTAGATTCGTCTTTAACGAGCGTAGAAAGGTCAGTCAATAAACTTCTACCGTTATTGCCTTTTACAAGCGGTTTGAAGTATTTATCCATAACCATAATAACGTCCACAGTACTTTTCGCCTTATTAAGCGTAGAAAGTATGTTTGCCGAATACCCCGTGCCTTTGTACTGCGCTCTAAGTTTAACGCCGTCGATTTTGCCTTGACCTTCGTTGTAGGTGGCAATCAATTCTTCATACAACTTTTGGTCGTAAGTATCTGCGCCAACCCAAACTACTATTTCGGTAACGGTCGTGCCATTATTCGTTGTTCCGCAAGCGGTAAACGAAAACGTAAGCAAAATCGCAGCCGCTAAAGCAGCCATTCTTTTAAATCTTTTTTTCATCATATAAAAAAACCTCTTTATTTTTTCCCGAAAGGGGATTGCACCCCTTTCGGAATTCGTTTTTGCATAATTTTACGGTTAAAACCGTAAAGGTTCGGGGTAGTTAAAATACTGCCCTTTTTAGTTATTTGTTTTTGCCCAACACTACTATTTCGGAAATCGCAAGTTGTGCGTTGTCCGACGGCTTTTCAACCGTTATAGTAATGGTTTTTACTAACATTTCGTCAAATATTTTAATAATCGACGAGTCGGGTAAAAGTTCGGTAATATCCGCATCGAACTTAAGGTCGTTCAAAACTACGGTAAAGGTCGAACCGTTTGCTGACTTACATTCCATAGATACCTTTTTTATACCGTTAAAGGCTTTTGAAGTATCGTTACTGTTGTAAATCATCAACGCACGCACGGTTTTGTAAGAACCTAAGTCGATAGTAATCTCCGTAGTATCGGTAAACACGGCGTCTTGCACGTATTTTGCGGTAAATGCGGCGTTAGAAGTCTTACATATCTTATACAAATCGTCGTTCAACCACTTTGTACTGCTACCGCTAGCCAAGTTGGTGGCGGTTACGGTTGCGCCTAACGCAATGTTAGTATAATCCGTATTGAAAGCAAAGTTCGGCATTACGCTTGTGGTAGGTCCGTTTACGTACATTACTTGCAAGTTCTGCCCGTCTTTATCCTTTACGGTAAGCCACTTTACTTCGTCAACCATTAAATATCTTTTGCCCGTAACGGCACCGCTACTGTCAACTTCTTTATATGCGTGGTACAACACGTAAGTTTTACCTTCTATATCTATGAAAGCGTGATGCCCCGTTGCATATACGCCGTACATATTGCCGTTATCGGAAGATACCAAAATTCCGCCTTCTTCAGGGGTTAACTTTCTAAAATCCCCTTTAGAGTTCGTCGGCTGTACGCCGTTAGTCCAACCCAAAGGATGTTTGGAATACGCCTGCAATACCGCATATTTTTTACTTTGATACCCGAACGGGGAGAAAGTAAGGTAATATATACCGTCTTTATAGTTTACGAATGCGCCTTCGTTTACTACTGCGCCGCTTTCGTAACTGTTAACCGTAGTACAAGAAGTATCGGTATAACCTGCAACGGCAAGTATAGTTAAGGTATCATACTTTGGCTTTAGCCACGTTTCCATTTCCACGCCGACGATAACATCCTTCTTGTTAAACGCTTGTTGTATTTTGAAATACAAATACTTGTTGCCGGTTACGGGGTCCACGAAGGGGTGGAAATCGATAGTTCTAAGGTGATTTTCCAAATCAGGACTTACGCTGCCGCCTACGCTTACAAACCAAGTGGTTAGCGTATCGTAATTAAACAAACT
>CAZMOQ010000038.1:0-9943 GCA_964568155.1 uncultured Clostridia bacterium
TGTTAAGACTTCTGCGGACGGTGCTTCCGCATCCGATTATTTCGATTCGAAAAGTACCTGCACGTACGATGACGGCAAGTTGGTTGTTTCGCTTGAAAAAGACGTTGAAACGAAGTTCAAAAGGGAACTTGTTTTGAACGATTTCAAAATTGAATTTATGACTAATAAGTGGGTTGATTTTACGGTAACTTTGGATTCCGCTATCGCAACGGGTAACCCCGTAACCGACGGCGAAGAAATCACATACGAAACCCAAATTACCAAAAAGGTAGCCGCAAACGAAGGGAAGTCGATTAGCATTTTCGTCGAAAACGGCGCATTAGTAATTAACGACGTAACGTATACCGACGTTAAAACTTTCGGCAAATACGCAGTCGGTACAATCGGTTTTGTTTCCGCCGAAGAAGGCGCTAAGGTTTATATAAATTATATCGACCAAAAAGCAAGCGACGAAAACGGCGATTATAAGCAAACCTTCGAACTTACCGACGGCAACTTGGCAAAAACAGCAAAATCGATAGTGTTGTTAAATGAAAATTTATATAACGGCGTCGATTACGATATAGTTAAAGTAAAAGGTCAAAAACTTTCGGTTTCTTTTAACGAATATTCTATTACTCCCAGCAGTAAATCTTCAAGTTCTTTTAAGGCTGCAAAGGTTGATGAAAACACCGCCGCTTACGTTTGGGAAAACGGCAAGTACGTTTCGGTTGAAAGCGTTGAAGAAGTAGTTACGCTTAACATAGTTTCGGGCGACGACGTTTGCGGTTCGTTCACTATGAAAGGCGTTGAAAAAGACGAAGCTGAGCCTAGTTATAAAGACTTAACCGACGAAACGCTTGACTCTTTCAAAGCCGCTTTGCTCGAAGCGACGTTCGCTGAGTACGACGGCAAAAGTTGTGACGAAAACGGCAATCGTTATCATATAAGGATAGGTTCTTCCAAATACTTAACCCTTCCTTCTATGGAAAATTTCGTAAACGACGATTGTTCTACTTATAGTGAAATGAGTTATACCGTTTGGTATTGTAATAACGATTCTTCTTGGACTTCTTATTCGGGGTTGAAAGTACCCGTTGCAAACGAAGGTACTTATAAATTCTTCGTATTGTTCAAGGATAAACTCGGCAACGCAATGGAAAAATCCGTGTTCTTAGACGACGATAACAATATCGTTAAAGGAATGGAAAAATACGTTTTCGAATTTGAAATCGTAAACAACGCTCCTTTATCGATAACCGCAACTTCACAAGAAAAAGCATATAAAGGAATTTCTTTCACGGCAGCGTCTTTCACTATTTCCGCTAAAGATTACGAAGTAGAATACACGCTTTCGTATTCGGCTGACGGCGAAAGCAACTGGACGGAAATTAAACCTTTAAGCGAATTAGAAGAAGGCACCGACGAATATAAAAAGTATTCGGATTACGCTTACGACGGCTCGCTTACGTTTACCCCTGCAAAACTCGGTTACTACAAAATAGACGCAACCGTTTACGAAAACGGAACCACTAGAACTAAAGACGCAAGCGTAACAATTACAGCAACCAAAACTCCCGTAAAGGTAGTTCCCAACGAAAGCAACTGGCTTTATAACAACGTATGGTCAATCGTGTTCCTTTCGGTCGGCACGCTTTCGCTTATCGGGCTTATAGTAGTGCTTTGCATTAAGCCGAAAGACGAAGAAAAATAATAACCGTAAAAATTTAAGGCTTTAAGTTTTTGCTTAAAGTCTTTTTTTTACCTTAATATCATAAACTTTTATTATGAAATTAAGTAAAAGTTTAACGGGTGTAAAATTAAAAATAACAAAACTAAAAATGCCCAACGCCGAAAAAAGCAGGCTGGTTTCGTTAGGGCTCGAAGAAGACAACGAAATAGTTATAGAAAATTTTTCTTTTTTCGGCGGAAGTATGCTTGTAAAAACGGGAAATTTAAGGATAGTTATGCGCACTGAACTTGCCGAAAAAATCGAGGTGGAAAATGCGTGAAGTTGCGCTTATAGGTAGACCTAACGCAGGCAAAACCACTATTTTTAACGGGCTTACGGGGCAAAACGCAAGAACGGGGAACTGGCACGGCGTTACGGTTGACGAAAAGAAAGGCAAAGTTAAAAATTGCGAAATTACAATTTGCGATTTACCGGGCATATATTCGCTAAACGCATTTTCGCCCGAAGAAAAAACTTCCGAAAAATATATAAAAGAAAACCCGAATTCGTTGTTTTTAAGCGTAGTACCCGCAACCGATTTTTTGCAAGGTATAAAAACCACGCTTGCGCTTTTAAGTAAAGGGGTAAAAACCGCTTTGGTTTTAACTTTTTACGACGAGTTCGAAAGAAACGGCGGTAAAATAAAACTCGGCGAACTGCAAAAACTTCTTTCAATACCGATTATAGCGGTAAACGGAAACGATAATTCCGACCTTAAAAGGCTTAAAAAGTTTATAGAAAACGCAATAAATAACACGTATGCGCATACGTTTAACGTGATAAATTTTGCTTCGTACGACTTTAACGGCGTTTTTAGTCCGCCCGTTTTAAAAAAGGGGATTTCGGATAAAATATTGCTTAACAAATATCTTTGTCCCTTTTGTTTTTTAGCCGTAGTTTTGTGCGTTTTTTACGTTGCGTTCGGTAAATATTCGGTCGGCGTTCTTTTGCAAAATTTCGTTGCGTACGCAATGAATAATTTGTCGGTTTTTGTCGAAAATAAACTTTCTTTATCAGGAGTTGCTTTGCCCGTCGTAAAATTTATTTCGGAAGGCATTATCGGCGGAGTTTTAAGCGTTTTAAGTTTTATTCCGCAACTTGCGGTTTTATATTTGTTTCTAACCTTTTTGGAAGAAAGCGGCGTTATGGCAAGAATCGCTTTTATGTTCGACGACATTTTTTATAAAATCGGTTTAAACGGCAGGGCTGTGTTTTCAACTTTTATGGGTTTCGGCTGTACTGCGGTTGCGGAACTTTCAACTAAGGCGTTGGATAATAAAAGTATGCAAAAAAAGACTGTTTTAGCCCTTCCTTTTATAAGTTGTTCGGCAAAATTACCCGTGTATTTGGTAATTATCAACGCATTTTTTACCAAAGGGAAAGTGGTGTTGTTGTTTTTTATCTACTTAACGGGCGTACTGCTTTCGGCGGTTACCGCTTGGCTGTTGGATAAATTTATTTATAAAACGCCGCAAACTTTTATAATGGAATTTCCGCCTTTAAGGTTTGTAGGCATAAAAAAACTGTTAAAAACCTTGCTATATTATTTAAAGCAGTTTATAATAAAAGTAGGCTCGGTTATAGCGGCGGTGGTTATTGCGCTTTGGTTTTTGAAAAGTTTTTCGCCTGCGCTTAAGTTCGTCGGCGAAAATATAAGCGAAAGCGTCTTATGCGAAATAGGTAAACTTTTAAAATATTTGTTCTATCCTATGGGAATAACCGACTGGAGAATAAGCGTTTCGGCAATATCGGGCATTTTTGCGAAAGAAGCGGTTGTCGGTACTTTGGAACTATTGTGTCCCGAAGGTATTCGCTCGTTATTAACGCCTGCGCAAGCGTTAGCGTTGTTATGCTTTTTGGCTACTTATACGCCTTGCTTATCCACGCTTGCCACGATAAAAAAACTTATCGGCGGTAAGTACGCTTTGTTGTGCGGCGTGGGTACTTTTATAATCGGTTTGGTTTTCGGGTACGTAACCTATTTTGCGGCGCTGTCGATACAAATCGCAAACTTAAATCCCGTAATACCGATTTTTATAGTTACGGTTGCGGTTTTGGTAACCGCCGTAAAAATTTCATTAAAAAATAAATGCGGTAATTGCTCGCATTGCACGGACGGTAAATATGAAGGAAATTGTAAGTGCAAAAAACGAAAAATTAGTTAAATATCTTACGGCGGAAGGCTATACGTATTCCGCCGTTATGAAGGCACTCAGGAAAAAGGATATCAAGGTAAACGGCAAACGGGTTTCAAACGATATGCAAATATCGACGGGGGATAAAATCGCCGTCTATATAGAAGAAGCCCGAAAAAAGGTTTGCGACCAACTGTATAAAGACGAAAACGTTTTGATTATATATAAATATTCGGGCGTTACTTCGGACGAAGTCTTTGAATATTTATCCAAAGAACGCACCGTGTATTATATTCACAGGCTTGATAGAAATACCGACGGCATAATGATTTTTGCGCTCAACAAGGCAGCCGAAGAAGAACTGCTTAACGGATTTAAAAACCGTACTTTCGAAAAATATTATATTGCGGAAATTTACGGCACACCGCCTGAAAAAAGCGGAACGCTTATTAGTTATTTGGTTAAAGACGGGGAAAATTCCCTTGTAAAAATATACGATAATCAGGTAAAAGATTCGGTAAAAATCATAACCAAGTATAAAACGCTTGAACGATTTGAAGAAAGCACGCTTGTAAAAGTCGAACTTGTTACGGGCAAAACTCATCAAATACGTGCGCATTTTGCGCATATAGGTAATTTTATTATCGGCGACGGCAAGTACGGCAAACAATCGGTAAATAAAAAATTCAAAGCAAAAACGCAAAGGCTTACCGCTTACAAATTAGTATTGCATTTCAACGGCGGAAGGCTTAAATATTTGGACGGAAAAACAACGGAGATAAAACATACATATGCCACAGGACGCTTACACTCTTAAAATTTTAACTAACGACCTTAACGCCGTTTTGGCGGGCGGTAAAGTAAATAAAATAACTCAACCCGACGGCAACGAAGTATATATGAACATATATGCCGATAGAAAAAACTATCGTTTGGTTATTTCGGCTTCGGTATCGTCGGCAAGGGTTTGCACGTCGTCGGACGAAAGGGACAACCCCTTAACCGCACTTAATTTTTGTATGCTTTTAAGAAAGCATTTGCTTGGCGCTACGGTTAATAAAATAGAACTTGACGGGTTCGACAGGGTTGTAAAAATAACTTTTTCCACGCTCGGCGATTTTTTCGAGAGCGAAGAAAAAATTCTTTATGCCGAAATTATGGGTAAGTACAGCAACGTTATACTTACGGCGAACGGTAAAATATTAGGGGCGTTAAAAACCGCAGGGATAGAAGAAGCATCGCTTAGACCGCTTATTACGGGTATGGCATATACTTCGCCGCCGCAGCAGGACAAGTTAGCCCCGACCGATTTGAAACTTAAAAATTTATGCGATAATTGCAACGCCTTTAATAAAGGGGAGTTTTTGTTCGAAAACGTAAAAGGGCTTTCCAAACAAACTGCGGACGAAATAGCCTACAATTACCCTAACGATTTATATAACGGTTTGCAAACTTTTTTAAACGGCAACGATTATTCGCCCTGCGTAGGGTTTTTGAACGGAAAATTAGTCGATTTTTTCGCAAAGGAATATAAATCTTTGGCGTTAGAATATAAAAAGTTCGATACGCTGTTGCAAGCCGAAGAATATTATTTTTATCATAAAGAAAAAGCAAAACGGTTTAACGAACTTAAAACAAAACTTTTCGAAAGCGTAAAAAAAGAAGAAAAGAAGTTTGAAAAACGGCTTAAAATAATACTTGAAAAACAACTCGACTGTAAAAATCTTGAAAACGACAGGGTTAAGGGTGAACTTATAATTTCAAATATATATAAAATCAAAAAAGGGGATAAAACGCTTACTACGTTAAATTATTACGACGGCAGCGAAGTTACCATAACTTTAGACGAAAATTTAAGTCCGCAAGACAACGCACAAAAATTTTTTAAGCGTTACAACAAGCAAAAGCGCACGCTTGTAGCGGTAGAGCCGCAAAAAAAACAAGTCGAAGAAGAATTAGAATACGTAAAATCTTTATATGCGGAAATCGACAGGGCGGAAACGGTCGAAGATTTATCGGTTATAGAAGAAGAACTTAAAACTCAAGGATATATAAAAAAGCAATCCGCAAAAAAGAAGAAAGCAGAAGTTAAAAAGTATTTAGAGTACGAAGTCGAAGGCTTTCTTATAAAAGTCGGGCGCAACAACGTGGAAAACGACGAACTCACTTTTTCGGCAAGGGGCAAGGATATTTGGTTGCATACAAAAACATACCATTCGTCGCACGTGATAGTGGAAACTTGCGGAAGGACAGTTCCCGATAAAGTATTGACCGTTGCGGCTGAAATTTGCGCATATTATTCCGCAGGTAAAAACGGCGCTAAAATAGAAGTGGATTATACCGAAAAGAGATTCGTAAAAAAGCCGAAAGGGGCAAAACCCGGCTTTGTTATATACACGGACTTCAAAACTTTGGTCGTAAACCCGTTAAAAAGAGAAGAATTTTTAAAATACAAGTAAAAAATTTGCTTTTTACGCTTATTTGTGGTAGAATATTTCGGAATATTAGAGAAATTAGGAGAAACTTATGAATTACAAATTTGAAAAAGCCGAAAAAAGTACGGTAAAAGTAACTATTACTTTAGACGCTAACGAATGGACCGAAGCGCAAAAAGACGCTTACAACAAGACGAAGGGTAGATATTCTTTACCCGGTTTCAGAAAGGGCAAAGTTCCTATGCACCTTTTGGAAAAGACTTACGGAAAGGGTATATTCTTCGAAGAAGCGATAAATCAATCGTTCCCGAAATATTATTTCGATATTTTAGAGAAAGAACCTTCAATCGAAGCGGTTGCTCAACCTTCGCTTGACGTTGAAAATATTTCCGACGACGGCATTACTATGATTGCAGTCGTTCCCGTTAAGCCCGAAGTAAAACTCGGCGATTATAAAGGTATAAAGTTCGATAAAGTTGAGTATAATGTAACTGACGAAGACATCGAAAACGAAATTAAGCGTTTGCAAGAAAGAAATTCACGCTTAGTAGATGTTACCGACAGGGCTGCTGCGGACGGCGATACCGTAGTTATCGATTACAGCGGTTCGGTTGACGGCGTTAAGTTCGAAGGCGGCACGGCTGAAAAACAAAACTTGGTTTTAGGCAGCAACAGTTTTATACCCGGTTTCGAAGCGCAAGTTGTCGGTATGAATATCGGCGAAGAAAGGGATATCAACGTTAAATTCCCCGAAGAATATCACGCCGAAGAACTTAAGGGAAAGGACGCCGTATTCCATATCGTATTGCACGAAATAAAGGTTAAAGAACTTCCCGAAGTTACGGACGAATTTATTAAGGATGCCGACGGTGCCGAAAGCGTTGCTATTTATAAAGAAAACGCTAAAAAGCGTATGACCGAAGCAAACGAAAAGAGAGCGACCAGAGAATTAGAAGACGCTATCATCAAAAAGGTTACGGAAAACGCCGAATTAGAAGTAAACGAAGCGCTTGTTGAAAACCAAGTAAACCATATGGTTCAAGAAATGGAATACAGGCTTATGTATCAAGGTTTGAAATTGCAAGATTACCTTAAATACACGGGACAAACTCTTGAAGAATACAAAAAGGGCTTTGAAAAGCAAGCGGAAGAAATCGTAAGACAACAACTTGTTATCGATAAGATTATAACCGACGAAAAATTAGAAGCGACCGAAGAAGAAGTTGCCGCTAAAATAGAAGAACTTGCAAAGGCTCAGGAAAAGACCGTTGAAGAATTCAAAAAGACGGCTAATCCGCAACAATTAGAATACGCTAAAAACGAAATTACCATAGGTAAACTTTTTGATTTCTTGAAAAAGGAAAACGAAATTAAATAATAAGGAATTAAGATATGATTAAAAACAACCTTATACCTTACGTAGTGGATAAAACCGATAAAGGCGAAAGAAGTTACGATATTTATTCACGTTTGCTCGAAGATAGAATTATATTTCTTACGGGCGAAATAAACGACGTGGTTGCAAACACTATCGTTGCGCAGTTGCTTTATTTGGAACACGATAACCCGAATAAAGATATTTGCCTTTATATAAACAGCCCGGGCGGCAGCGTTACCGCAGGTATGGCTATTTACGATACGATGAATTATATTAAATGCGACGTTTCTACCGTTTGTATCGGTTTGGCTGCGTCTATGGGCGCATTCTTGCTGTCAAGCGGAACTAAGGGTAAGCGTTTTGCTTTGCCTAACAGCGAAGTTATGATTCATCAGCCTTTGGGCGGTGCACAAGGTCAGGCAGTGGATATAAAAATACAAGCCGACCACATAATGCGTACCAGGAAGAAATTGAACGATATTCTTTCCAAAAACACGGGTAAACCTTACGAAGTTATCGAAAGGGATACCGATAGGGATAATTATCTTACCGCCGAAGAAGCGAAAGCCTACGGGCTTATCGACGACGTTCCTTGCGGACGGTAAAAAATAATAACGGAGCAGTAAATGAAAGATAACGAATTATTTTGTTCGTTTTGCGGCAGACCTAAGGACAAGACGACGGAATTGATAGCAGGCCCCAACGGCATTTGTATTTGCGAAGATTGCGTTGAAATTTGTAGGGAACAAATTCTCGAATCTAGAGAAAGGTCTAAAAACAAAAGCGAATTTAAACTTCTTAAGCCTAACGAAATAAAAAGCAGGCTTGACGATTATATCATCGGGCAGGATAAAGCGAAAAAAGTTTTGTCCGTTGCGGTGTATAATCACTATAAAAGAATTAAAAACGGCGTCGATAAAAAAGACGGCATTGAAATCGAAAAAAGCAACGTGCTTTTGTTAGGTCCTACGGGTAGCGGCAAAACGTTGCTTGCAAAAACGCTTGCTAAGATTTTAGATGTGCCGTTTGCCGTTGCCGACGCTACTACGCTTACGGAAGCGGGCTACGTTGGCGAAGACGTTGAAAATATCTTGTTAAAACTCATCCAAAATGCCGATTATGATATAGAAAAGGCGCAAATGGGTATCGTTTATATCGACGAAATCGATAAAATAGCAAGAAAAAGCGAAAACGTTTCAATAACTCGTGACGTGTCCGGCGAAGGGGTTCAGCAAGCGCTTTTGAAGATTATCGAAAGTACGATTGCAAGCGTTCCTCCTCAAGGCGGAAGAAAGCACCCTCAACAGGAATGTATCAGAATAGATACGACCAACATTTTATTTATTTGCGGCGGAGCATTCGTCGGCTTGGATAAGATTGTCAACAAGCGTAAGGACGGTTCTTCTATGGGCTTTATCGGTAAAATCACCGATAACGAGAACGAAAATTTCAATTATATAGACGATATTCAACCGCAGGATTTAATCAAATTCGGTTTGATACCCGAATTCGTAGGCAGGGTGCCTATTACGGTAGGGCTTTTGCCGTTGGACGAAAACGCTTTGATAAGCATTTTAACCGAACCCAAAAATGCGCTGATTAAGCAATACAAAAAGTTGTTTAATATGGATAACGTAAATTTGGAAATCACTACCGACGGGGTTTTGGAAATCGCAAGGAAAGCGATTGAATTAAAAACCGGCGCAAGGGGACTTCGTAATATACTTGAAAATATTATGATGGATACGATGTACGACGTCCCGTCCGAAGGAAATGTTGAAAAGGTAGTAATCGACGCCGACGTAGTAAAGTCAGGTTTAAAACCTAAAATAATAAAAAAAGAAATAGCATAAGTTTTCTCTTATCCCCGTCCTTTATGGCGGGGATTTTTGTATAGTAAAATCATAGTCCTGTCATTCTGAGTTCGCAACGGCGAACGAAGAATCTAAAACACAAATATAACAGTAAGGTAATTGCAAACAAGATACTTAAAGGGATTCTTCGTTTGTCCGTAGAAACGGACAAACGAAGAATGACGGTAGTGATGTTATTTTAATTTTTTCCACTTGTCATTCTTTGTATGTTCGCATAAGCGAACATACAAAGAATCTACTCTTTTAGATACTTCGACAGGCTTGCTATGCAAGCCTGCTCAGTATGACAGCGTCGAAACGCAACTTTTTGTCAGCACTTTGTTAAAAACAAAGTGCAAGACTTTACAGTTGGTTTCTCCTTTTTCACTAAAATCTTTTGCTAAAGCAAAATCTTTTAGCGAATTTTTTTA
>CAZMOQ010000039.1:0-9674 GCA_964568155.1 uncultured Clostridia bacterium
CTTTTTCATAATTTTTCTCCTTTTATAATAAATTATTGTTTTTTTGTTTTTTCAAGAATTTTCCATTATTTTACTTAATCATTGTCGGAAAAATACCACGACTTAACTTGTCCGTTAAACACCATCATAGGAATAGAGAAAATAACGTCATCTAGCACAGAAACAAACTCTATCAAAATTTTCTTAAAGAAGTACGTTAACCCTTCTTCTAATGACGGTATACTATATGAAGCAAAAACAAATTCCCCTTGTTCGGATTCTTGATAAAAAAACTTAACATAATCATATTTTTTATTGTAACCGTTGATAATTCTACAAACGTTATATTTTGCATCCTTACAAGTCGGTGTTACAATAGTATACAAGCGTATTTGTTTTCCGTTTTCAACGGGTTCTTCCACAAAAATCGTCCACGACAAAGATTCTCCGTTACATTCTAAGGTTAAAACAGATTTTCCGTTCGGTAAATCATCGATACTATTTTTTATATTTTTCTCATCAAGAAGGGACTTTATTATTTCTAAACTTTTCATAAATATCTCCTTATAATCCGATTATATTTTGGGGAATATTGCCAAATTGATTATCAATAGCTTTAATAAATTCATCGGCAATATAAAACACACATTCCCCTACCGAATCTTCGTCGGCTAACGGAACATCGTTTGACGCTATTATATATAGTCC
Organism: uncultured Clostridia bacterium; assembly: GCA_964568155.1. Taxonomy (GTDB): domain Bacteria; phylum Bacillota; class Clostridia; order Christensenellales; family Borkfalkiaceae; genus UMGS775. The sequence goes on from CAZMOQ010000039.1 coordinate 688, forward strand.
GTCTTCAGTATTTTCGATAAAGAATTTAACAAATAAAAAGTCATGATTCCATTTACTCAAAAGTTCGTAAATATCATCTCGTTTTGAAGGATTAATTTTACAAAAAGGCGTGTAAATTTTTATCATTTCTTTATCTTCATCTATTTTTATACATAAAGACCAAATGTATTTTATTTGATAATTTACCACTATAATTTCATCGCCGTTAGGCGCAACTTCAATACGTGGTTTCAAACCTTTTTTATCTTCAAAATATTTGATTATCGTTTTAACATACCCTTGATTTTCAGTGCACGATTTCTCGACATTGCAATCATTGTTTTCTTTAATTTCTTTTGCTAAAGGTACTTTTGTTTCTTTTTCTAAAAGTATTCTTGCTTTATCAAGAATTTTTTGATTTGCAACGCCGTCTTTATTTTCTAAAATTTCATTTAACGCTTCGATTTGCAAATTATTAGAAAATATTTTTTTTGCGTTTGCTATTCTACTTTTTTTAGCATCTTCACTATAATTTTCTTGTATAATGTCTATGATATCGATTGTATTAAAATTTTTTAGTTCGTTGTAATAATTTACAAAAAATATTTTACCCGTTTTAACAAGCAAATTTTTTGCGTCGTCGATTTTTTTCTCCTGCTCCTTTTTATCTTTTTCCTTTAATTTATCCGGTAACATGTTATTATATTTTTTCATATCAATGTAAGCAACTATGTAGTAAATATAACCTATAATCGCAGGAATGCTTGCTATTCCGTAAGTACCACCAACACACATTATAAAAGCATACAACATAAAAGCATACAACGCAACTAATAAAGGATTTAAGAATATAACCTGTACCATCATATCCTCGAATATTCCTTCAGGTATTGAAGAATTTGTTTGACATTTATATTCCATAAAATCTTTAATATCCATTTTTATACCATTTGGTCTATTTCTTATAAGACAAATTATACTCCACACAACTAAAATCAACACAGCGATATATACCAAAACTAAACTGAAAGACAAATTTTCAGAACTAATCCCTATATCATTCGCCGCTAATATCACAATAAATTGACTAAGGTCAATAAAAAGTTGTATTAAAAATATAACTAATGCGGCTATTCCCCAGCCCCTTTTTAGTTTAAAATCTTTGCAAATCTTATTTACTAAGTCCTTTCTTTCCATACAAAACTCCTCCGTAAAAAATAAAATAAAAAAAGCGCTGACCGAAGCCAACGCCAAAAACGCAAACTCCGATAGTCGCCAAACCACCTGATAAATACAAGAACACATAACATTATTTTATCGTAGTCTTTCACAGTATTTTCATTTAGGGAATTTGCATTTTATCAAATTCATAATGAAAATATGTAAAAAGACCATTCTATTTTTAAAATAAAAAGCCCTTGTATAATTATTCAGTTGGTTTGGCTACTATCCTTATATCACAGATACACACATTTGTCAACTATTTTTTTAAAATTTGTGCATAACTTTTTTCTTTCCTACTAAAAAGCGTTAACAAAAGCAGCCCCGTCCGTTGCTAAAAAAGCAACGGACGGGGCTTACAACCTTTATCAAAAATATTAAACAATATTAAAACGATTTTAAACCACCATAACCTAATAATTAATAAACGACGTATAATTGTGTAAAGTTACGAATTTTATTTTGAACAAACTATGGTCGTAACGTATTTTACTTTTTTTCCAAACTTCTTTTTTATTTTTTTTAGGGCGGATTTTGCGCTATTTTTATCATTAAAAATTCCGAATACGGTGCTTCCGCTGCCCGTCATAACCCCTTTATACGCACCCGCTTCTTCCAAATCCTTTATTGCGTCCGCCATTTCGGGACAAAATTTTAACGACGGTAAATACAAATCGTTTTTCATTTCGTCAGATAAGCCTTCGATATCTCCGCTTAACAACCGCTTAACGCAGTTTTCCGTAGAATTTTCCGTTTTTACACCCGACTTATCGAACTCAGCGTAAACCTGCCCTGCACTGACGGCGTTTTCGCCGAAAATAACAAGCAAATGAAGTTTTTGTTCAACTGCAAGTCTTTCGACGTCGTCCCCCTTGCCCGATATTACCGCATATCCGCCGTTAAGCATATACGTTACGTCGCTACCGAGCCTTTGGGCAAGCGGATAAATATTTGCTTTTTCGTTATATAATGCGCACATTCCCTTTAAGACCGCTGCGATATCTGCAGACGAACCGCCCAAACCGCCGCCGACGGGAATTTTTTTGTTTATAATTATATCTACGCCGCAAGTGCCGAAAGTATTTATAAACGCTTTTGCGGCTTTTACGGCGTTATTTTCTTCAAACGGACAGCCCGCTTTTATGCCGATTTCTTTTAAAGTTACGCTTTTATCTTTTCTTGCGTAAAGGGTAACGGCATCGTAAATATTACACGATGCCACCAAAGAACGAATTTTATGAAATTTTTCTTCCTTCCCTATTATATCGAACGATAAGTTGATTTTTGCGGGAATTTTTACTTTTACCTTTTTCAATATTCTTTTTTATCCTGCCTGTAAATTACTATTCTTTCTTCTCCCGTAAGCGGAAACGCCAAATCGCCGTTTACCGCCGTAATTGCGTCGGGGCATACGTTAAGCCTTTTCGCAACGTCCCAAAGTTCTTCTCCTGCCATAGGTATATACACGCTTATTGCGGACTCGTTAAGCCTTTTTTCTTCGCCTGCTTCGACTTCGGTAAGCACGCAAATCTTTTGTTTTTTAGTCGTTCTGGTTCTAAACTTAACGGTTGCCGCCAACTCGAATTCTTCAAGCGAAACTATTCTCCCGGTAAGTTCACATATAACAGCCTCTAAATTATAATCGTTTTCGCCGACATCGACTTCGACGGAAGTGGAAAACGGAGCGGCTAATTGAACGGCGAAAATCCTGCTTTCAATATCTTTACAAAAAGCAACACATTCGATTACGCCTTCGACGTTTATAACCGTATTTTCGGCACGAACGCCCGTCAACGTAATTTTTTCGGCAGAACAACACGTAAGCCTTGTACCTGCGTCAAGCGTATTCGGGAAAGCCCCCCTTGCAAGAATTTTGTTTTCGTTAGACTTTTCGTCAACGGGTACGGTAAACGAAAATTCCTTTTTATCCGTCCTTACTTCGCAAGCCGAAGAATAAGCGTCGCAAACAAGTTGCTTTTCGGTTTCTTCGTAATAACTGCCCGATATTTCAAGTTGCACGGTGGCAAGCGCTTTGCTTTTACCAGTAGTTTCGTCCACCGTTATATCCAACTTAACCGACTTTACCGTTGCAAAAGCGGCGACGGGGCAAACGGGCATTGCATCAAGGCACTCGGTTTCCAGCCTGAACGGAATTATTCTCGTCTCTTTTAATATATCACTATTTTGAATTTTTTGCAAGAGAGATAACGATAAAATAATTTCGCCGTCGCAAATAATGCTGCCTACGCCGCATTGCGAAGCCGTTATTATTGCGTTTGCGTCGTGCAACAACACTTCTTCCACACTGTAACCGAGTTCGAATTCTTCTTCAACGGGATAAACCGATTTTTTAACGATAACTTCTTTTGCTATTTTAATGTCGGTTTTCCGCAGTATTAAATCTTCGCCGCCGACGAGAGCGTTTATTTTCACTTGGTCGGTCAATTCCGTTTCAAGCGAGCATATAGCGTTTAACATAACCGTTGAGCCGCTAGTATCTGCGGTAACTTTTTTTATCGTAACCGAAGTTTTTGTTTTGCACGACGGAGAAACGCCGCTTATCGGCATACGGCTTGAAAATTCCGTACCGCATTCCGCCTTGCGTAAATTTCCGTTGCTGTCCCTGAATACCATACAAAAAATCGCCGTGCACGAGCAGTTGAATTGTTCGCCGACTATTTCTTCCGAACCGACCGTCGCTTTTGACGATATCGCTAAAATTCTGACTGCATCGTCGGTGGAAATTCCCGTATTACATTCTATTTTAGTTTCGCCGAACAATTTTTTTAAATCGGATTTCAAATTTAATTCTTCGTAAATGGGTTCTATATTCATAAAATTCTCCTTTTCGTTTACATATTAAAATATATAACCCGATTAAAAAACTTAGAACCAAAAACTTGAAAATACTAAAACGAAACCCCTTTGGGTTTTAACCAAAGAGGTTTAAAAATAAAATCATCCGCCGTAATTTTTTATCTTTACCGTTCCGCAAAGATATTCCGAATAAGAGTACGAAGTTTTGCCTTTATAATCTTTTTCAAACGGCTTTACCGTAAACAAAGCAGGATATACGCCCGTAAGAACTCCACAATAAGAAACCGCTTTGTTTCGCCCTAAGTTTACCGTAACTTCGACTTGTTTGTTAAAAAAACCGTTTATCTTTTCTTTTGCGTCCGAAATACTTAAATTACTTTTTATCATACTCCGTTTATTGCCGTTTTTAAAAATTTTATACGTTTTAAGACAATAAAGCGATAGAAATTCCGCAATAAATTACAAGTGACAATGCGTCCACTATCGTGGTAACGAAGGGGCTTGCTACGACTGCGGGGTCTAATTTACACTTTTTTGCAAGAAGCGGCAACAAACAGCCGACTACTTTTGCCATCATTATAGTAACTAACAGTACGCCCGACACTATAAGCGCAACTTCAACCGAAACGTCGTTATACAAATTATCCACTAATATAAGTTTCAAAAAGCACACCGCCGCAACAGTCAGTCCTAAGAAAAACGATGCGCAAAACTCTTTTAGCAATACTTTAAAAATATCTTTAAATTCGACTTCGTTCAAAGCCATTGCCCTTACTACCGTTACCGACGCCTGATTACCTGCGTTGCCTGCGGTATCCATAAGCATAGGAACGAATGCGTACAGCGTTGCTCCTACGGTAAGGCTGAGCAAACTGTTTTCGTAATAAGACAATATCAAACTTGTAAGCGTTGCCGAAATCATCAAAACCAAAAGCCAAGGGGCTCTGTTAAACCATATTTGCCAAACGCTGGTTTTTAAATACGGCTTGTTTGTAGGCGTGATAGCCGCCATTTTTTGCATATCTTCGGTTGCTTCTTCCATAATAACGTCAACTGCGTCGTCTACGGTTACTATGCCGACGATACAACCTTCCTTATCGACGACGGGTAAAGCCATATAATCGTATTTTTGGAATTTTAAAGCAACGTCTTCCTTATCTTCGGTCGTATCCAACGTAACAACGCTGGTTTCCATTACGTTTTCGACAAGTTCTTTTTTATCCGCAAGCAACAAATCCTTTACGTTAACGACGCCTATCAAACGCTTTTTACCGTCGGTTACGTAACAAGTATAGATAGTTTCCTTATTTACACCCGTGCGTCGAATTTTGTCGAAAGCGTCTTCTACGGTCATACTAGCCGAAAGCGAAACGAATTCAGGCGTCATCAAACTGCCGGCGGAATCTTCGGGATACGCAAGAAGTTCGTTTATCATCTTGCGGTCTTCGGGGTCGGCGGCTTTTAAAATACGTTTTACTACGTTTGCAGGCATTTCTTCGATAACGTCTACGGTATCGTCTAAGTACATATCGTCAACGACCGCTTTAAGTTCTTGGTCGGTAAACGCTTTTATAAGCATTTCCTGCGTGTCGCTATCGATTTCGATAAATACGTCCGAAGCAAGTTCTTTAGGAAGCAACCTGAAAAAAACGAGTTGTTCTTTTTCGGAAAGCATGTCTTCTATAAATGCGGCTATATCTATCGCTTCCATATCCAAAAGTTTTATACGCAGGTCGGCAAACCGTCGGTTTTCAAACAAATCTCCAAGTTCTTGCGTTAATTCCAACATTTCTTCGTTCATATAAGTTTACCTCCTCGTATAATAATTTTTATTGCGGTTGCGGCTGTTTAATGCAAATTTTGCAAAGAGATTCTTCGTTCGCAAAGCGAACTCAGAATGACAGTATGGGCAACAAACTTCAGAATAACAGTAAGCGCAAATCAAAAACACCCGCCGAAATCGGCAGGTGCTTGTATAATCAATGCAAAAAAACGCTTTTTGCGTTGCAACCATACGGGCTTTAGCATCACAGGGCTGTGTAGTTGCGTTAGATTATGCCTTGTTTTCGACATAGTCTGCTAACCCTCGAGCAGTGTCTCCACTGTTTTGCGGCAGCAACCCGTATCCCTGTGGTAGCCTTACCTACCGGATTTATTCTTTTATGTTTAACATAATTAGTTTACTCTTTTATGACGATTATGTCAATCGTTTTCATTGATTTTATTGTCATAAATTATTTCGGGATTGATTTTTCTTAACTCTTTAATAAAATCTTCGTGTTTTTCTTCGGATAAAAGAATTATCGTAAACTTATCTTCCCCGTAATACGCAACTAATTTGCGTTTATCTTTATAATATATAACTTCGCTTATATCGTTTATAGAATATGTTATAACTATAAACCCCAAACACATTTTTAATTTGCCGTCGTTTATACGGTAATATTGATAAATAAGCGAACTTAAAAACAACGCCAACAAAAACGCCGCCAAACAAAGCAACGCAACCGATATTAAAATACGAACGATACCGTCGTTTTGCGTTTTTAAAAGCGTAATAAAAGTAGTAGCGGCAATATAACCTGCAACGATAGCGCATAACGCCAGCAATGCGTTTACGAAGAACGAAACTTTAATACGGAATTTTTGCATAACAACGCTCCTTTACGATTTTTTACATATACATTTTACCACATTTTTTAAAAGTTTACAACGGGTTTTTAATTATTTGCTCTTTCGCTTGCAATTTATTGAAATTTTTTATATACTTTATTACAGTAAATTGTTTATAAACGGAGATTGCTATGATAAAACTTTACGATAAACCGATGACTTATAAAAACGGCAAACTTATAAAAGCGACCGCTAACGACAAAATCAACGCCGATAAAACTATGGCATACGGCATTTTGCAAGCGCACAACGTTTCGGGAAACCCCGATAAATTGAAAATTAAATTCGACGAAATAACTTCGCACGATATCACGTACGTAGGAATAATTCAAACCGCAAAAGCAAGCGGACTTGAAAAATTCCCCATACCGTATTCGCTTACAAACTGCCATAATTCGCTTTGCGCAGTAGGCGGCACTATAAACGAAGACGACCACGTTTTCGGGCTTTCAGCCGCTAAAAAATACGGCGGCGCATTCGTTCCGCCCCACCTTGCGGTTATTCATCAATATATAAGGGAAACACGTGCAAAATGTGGCGCTATGATTTTGGGTTCGGATTCCCACACCCGTTACGGCGCATTAGGTACGCTTGCGATAGGCGAAGGCGGCCCAGAACTTGTAAAACAACTTTTGGAAAAAACTTACGACGTAGATATGCCTAAGGTAATAGCGGTTTACCTAAAAGGCAGGTTAAGACGGGGCGTAGGTCCGCACGACGTTGCCATTGCTTTGGTAAAAGAAGTTTTCAAAAGCGGATTCGTGAAAAATAAAGTTCTTGAATTTATCGGTTCGGGCATAAAAACGCTTTCTATGGATTTTAGAAACGGCATAGACGTTATGACTACCGAAACCACCTGTCTCTCTTCCATTTGGGAAACCGATTCAAAAACTAAGGAATATTTCGAAGTTCACGAAAGACCTGACGCTTTCAAAGAATTGCATCCTTCGGACGGAGCGTATTACGACGGCGGAATAGTTATAGATTTATCTAAAATAGAACCGATGATTGCGCTACCCTTCCACCCCAGCAACGCTTACACTATACGGGAATTTAACGCAAACGCTTATGAAATTCTCAAAAAAGTCGAAGAAGAAGGCGCAAAACTTTTGGGCGGTAAAGGCAAATTTAAACTTACCGATAAAATAAAAGACGGAAAAGTTTACGTAAATCAAGGCGTAATAGCAGGTTGCGCAGGCGGTATGTACGAAAACATTGCCGCAGCCGCTAATATGCTTAAAGGCAACGCTCTCGGTAACGACGAATTTGCGCTGAATGTTTACCCTTTGAGCCAACCCGTATATAAAGGGCTTGTGGATAACGGCTATATAGGCGAACTTTTGGAAAGCGGCGCAGTGGTAAAAACCGCCTTTTGCGGTCCTTGCTTCGGCGCAGGAGACGTGCCTGCAAACAACGGGCTTTCCGTTAGGCACACCACTAGAAACTTTGAAAGCCGTGAAGGTAGCAAGCCTGCAAACGGACAACTTTCCGCAGTTGCGCTTATGGACGCAAGAAGCATTGCTGCAACTGCGCTTAACGGCGGTGCAATTACTTCGGCTATGGACGTCGAATATAGCGAAAAAAGCAAAAAATATAAATTTTCAAGCGCAATTTATAAGGCAAGAGTTTTTGACGGCATAAATAAAGCGGATAAAGAAAAAAATCTTAAATACGGACCGAACATCGCCGACTGGCCAAAACAAGAATCTCTTAAAGAAAATCTTTTGATGGAAGTCGCAAGCGTTTTGACCGACCCCGTAACCACGACCGACGAACTTATCCCCAGCGGAGAAACTTCTTCTTACCGTTCTAACCCCTTAAAACTTGCCGAATTTGCCCTTTCGAGAAAGGACCCTGCGTACGTAGGTAGAGCCAAAGCGATAAAAAACAAAGATATCCCCGACGTAGGCTTAAACAAAGACACGATAACTTACGGAAGCGTGGTTTGTTCGATAAAACCGGGCGACGGCTCCGCAAGAGAACAGGCAGCGTCTTGCCAAAGGGTTTTGGGCGGCGTTGCAAACGTAGCGGTAACGTATGCGACCAAGCGTTATAGAAGCAACGTTATAAACTGGGGTATGATACCGTTTATTATCGATAAAAACGACTTTGAAGTCGGTGATTTGATACTCGTTAAGGACGTAAGAAAGAAACTTCTTGCAGGCGAAACGGAATTTCCTGCGGAAATTATAGGTAAAAGAAAAATCACGTTAAAAATTGACCCACTTACCGACGACGAAAAGAAGATAATCGCCGACGGTTGCTTAATCAACTTTTACGCAAACAAATAAAGCGAA
>CAZMOQ010000040.1:0-9082 GCA_964568155.1 uncultured Clostridia bacterium
GAAGCCGATTTGGACACGGGCAGAATAAGCAACGAATCGCCTATCGGCAACGCATTGCTCGGTAGGAAGGCAGGGGACGAAGTTACCGTTGCCGTTCCCGAAGGCACTGCGACGCTGGTTGTAAAAAAAGTTTATTAAAAAGCAATTACAGGAGATTGAGATGAATAACGAAAATCAAACCGCCGAATTAGACCTTAACGAAATTTTACAAGTAAGGCGGGATAAACTTTCCGCATTAGTTGTGGCAGGGAAAAATCCTTACGAAAAGGTTAAGTTCCCGAGAACTCATATGAGTACCGAAATAAAAGAAGGTTATGCCGAACTCGAAGGCAAGACCGTTGCTATAGCGGGAAGATTAGTTTCTAAAAGGCTTATGGGGAAGGCGGCTTTTGCGCACGTGCTTGACGGCAACGGGCAAATTCAGGCTTACCTATCCATAAACGATTTGGGGGACGATTATATTGCGTTTAAAGATTACGATATAGGCGATATAGTCGGCATAACGGGTATAGTTTTTAAAACCCGTACCGAAGAAATTTCTATACACGCCACGAAAATAGAACTTCTTTCAAAATCGCTTTTGCCGTTGCCTGAAAAATATCACGGACTTAAGGACCAAGATATGCGTTACCGTCAAAGATACGTTGACCTTATCGCAAATCCCGAAGTTAAGAATACTTTTATAACCCGTTCTAAGATAATCGCCGAAATCAGACGCTATCTTGACGATTTGGGATATATCGAAGTCGATACGCCCGTGTTGCATACGCTTGAAATAGGCGCTGCGGCTCGTCCTTTTAAGACTCACCATAACGCTTTGGATATAGATATGTATTTGCGTATCGAAACCGAACTTTACCTTAAAAGGCTTATCGTCGGCGGATTCGATAAGGTTTACGAAGTAGGCAGGATTTTCAGAAACGAAGGTATGGACACTTCGCATAACCCTGAATTTACTTCTATCGAAATGTACCAAGCGTACAGCGATTATAAAGATATGATGGACCTTATCGAAAATATGTATAGGGAACTTGCGCTTAAGATTTGCGGAACCGATACTATAAACTATCAAGGGACCGAAATCGCTATAGGCAAAAAGTGGGAAAGGCTCACTATGGTGGAAGCGGTTAAAAAGTATGCAGGCGTAGATTATAACGACTGGGTTGACGACGAAACCGCAAGGGCTGTCGCAAAAAAGATGAACGTAGAAGTGGAAGAAGGCGAAAAGGCTACCAAAGGACACGTGCTTATTGCGTTCTTCGACGCTTTTGTAGAAGAAAAACTTATTCAGCCTACCATTATTTACGATTATCCTGTGGAAAATTCTCCGCTTGCGAAACGTAAAGCGGATAACCCTGCGTTTACCGAAAGGTTCGAATATTTTATCTACGCCAGAGAAATGGGTAACGCTTTCAGCGAACTTAACGACCCGATAGACCAAAGGGAAAGATTCGTTAAGCAAGTGGAAGCAAAACGTGCTACGGGTGCAAATGCGGAAGTGGACGAAGATTTCATCACTGCGTTGGAATACGGAATGCCTCCGACAGGCGGCTTGGGCTTAGGTCTTGACAGGTTGGTAATGTTGCTTACCGACAGTCCGTCGATAAGGGACGTATTGTTGTTCCCGACGATGAAACCTAAAAAGTAATTTTTCGGCGGAGCGAATGTTATTTTCGTTTCGCCTTGACTCTTTAATAAAGAATATCGGGGGAAAGCGAGGTATCGATGGATTCCAGAATAACTAAAAAAAGACTTTCCGAAATGCTGCAATACGACTGGATAAAAATCATAGTGACGATAGTCGCAGCGATTTTAGTGTGGGAACTTATTTTTACTACGGCAGGCGTAAGGCTTACGGCAGGGCAGCAGTTTAAAATATATTACTATTACACGCTATCTAGCGGCGGCGCCGACGACGTCAGCGATTTCATTGCCGAAAAGGTTGATTTTTCCTACGACGTTATAACTAGAAGTACGGAAAATTTAACATCCGATTACGCTTCTACCGTTTTATCCGCCCGTGTTACCGTTGCCGAAGGCGACATTATGTTTGCGGACAACGTTATTACGCATTACGATAAAACCGACGAAGGTTACGAGAGTAAGACGCAAGACAGCCGTTACGATAAAAGCAATATGTATGCGCTTGTCGACGGTTACGATTTTTACGATTACCAAACGCTTGCGAAAGACGCAAGAAGTTATCTCGAATCTTTTAAGGAAAACGGCGAATTTTCGGATACGCTTATAGAAGAAAACTTCGCAAAGCGAATGAAAAAGGACAACCGTTTTCGTAAAGCCGATAAATATGCGGAAGGTTTAGCGCAGGAAAAAGAGCGTATATATAGGCTCGAAAAAGAAGTTTGCGCTTTCGAGTGGCTTATTGAAAATTATAAGGATACCGAACTTTTCTTCAAGTATACTAAATATCAATATTCCTGTTTTTATAACGGCAACGAAGATTATATCGAATGGTATAATCAACAATCGGAAGGTTGCTACGCTATAAACGCAGGGTATTTGGATAAAGAAGAAATTAGAAAGGATAAAAAATCTATTACGGAAATTATGTGTATTGCGTCGGGCGATAACGTAGGTAAGGCTACGGACGTTGCCGTAATGGTTTTCGATTTTAAGAAGAAACAGCCCGATTTGCAGTACGAAACGATAGTTTTTCTAAATGCGGTTATATACAACTACAGTAATATTTACGATTCTACGGACTTTGTTGAGATATGGAAAAATTAGTAATTGAAAACGCATTGAAAGAATATGCCGATAAAAAACCCAAAAGATTTCATATGCCTGGGCATAAAGCGGATAAACAATTCGCAAAAAAATTTCCCGTTGCCGAGTACGATATCACGGAATTAGCTTTTTCCGACAGTTTATCTTGCCCGACGGGGATTATTAAACAAGCGGAAACCGAAGTCGGTGAAATTTTAGGTTCGAAGCGCAGTTATTTCCTTACCGACGGTTCTACTTGCGGCGTGTTTTCCATGCTTTACGCCGTAAGGGAAAAAGGTTCTAAGATAATAATAAACAGAAATGCGCATCAAAGCGTGTATAACGCTTGTAAACTTTTCAATATAGAACCTATTGCGATAGACCAAAATCTTTCGAAGGGGATAATGTTGCCGCCAACGCCCGACCAAATGGAAAACCGTTTGGGCGAAGACGACGTTATAGGTATGCTTTTAACTTATCCCGATTATTACGGCTTTACCTTCGATATCGCAGCGGCAAGAAAACTTTGCGATAAGTACGGAAAGGTTTTGCTTATCGACGGTGCGCACGGTGCGCATTTAAGATTTTCGGGCGTGTCTGCTTATCAAGGGGATTATGCGGATATTTGGGTGGACGGCGTTCATAAAACTCTGCCTTGCCTGACCCAAACGGCGGTGCTTAACGTGGGTAATAAAACGCTTATACCTAAGGTTACCAACGCAGTAAATATATTCAGAACGTCAAGCCCCAGTTACCCGCTTATGTCGTCGATAGAATACGGCGAAAAATTTATGCATTTTAAGGGTAAGGAACTTTTAAGCAAAGTAAGGGTGGAAGTTCTTGCGTTAAAATCAAGGCTCAACGCCAAAGGAATAAAAACCGTTAATTCGGACGACCCTTTTAAACTTGCGGTGGATTTCCGTTCGATGGACGTTTGCCCGTATAAAGCCGAAAAATATTTGAACGGTAAAAATATATACTGCGAAATGAACGACGGCAGGTATTTGTTGTTTTTGTTCAGCGCAAGCACTCCGCATAAATGGCTGGTAAAACTTGAAAAGGCGCTATATAAAACGGCAAAACTTTTCAAAGGCACTTACGTTGACAGGTTGCACGTAACTATGGGTGTTAAAAAGATGTCGTATTTACAGGCAAATAACGGCAAAAAGCAAAGCGTTGAACTTAAAGAATCCGCAGGTATGGTTCTTGCGGAAAACGTCGGCGTGTTTCCGCCGTGTTTCCCGTTGTGCCTTGCAGGCGAAATTATGACTCAAGAAATTATAGAAGTATTGCTAAACGCAAAATACACCTTCGGTATTACTAACGGAAGGGTAAAGGTTATAAAAGAATGAAAGGAAAGTTTATTACTTTTGAAGGTTGCGAAGGCGTAGGAAAGTCCAAACAACTTTCTATGCTTAAAAACGACCTTGACGAACTCGGGATAGATTACGTTTTAACCAGAGAACCCGGCGGAACTGCTATTTCCGAAAAAATAAGGGATATTATATTAGATAAAGATAACGCCGAAATGACTGACGAATGTGAAGCGCTATTGTACGCCGCCGCAAGAAATCAGCATATAAACGGGCTGATTTTGCCTGCGCTTAATCAAGGTAAACTTGTAATTTGCGATAGATATATAGATTCTTCTTTCGCATATCAAAGCGTTGCAAGGGGGCTGGGCGTTGAATATATAGAAAAAATCAACGATGTCGCTATGGGCGGTTGTATGCCTGATTTAACTTTGTTTTTAGACCTTTCGCCCGACGAAGCGTTTAAAAGGAAGGGCGGCGTCGACGGCTCCGACCGTATGGAACTTTCGGGTATGGATTTTCACAATAAAGTGTATTTCGGGTACGTGGAAACGGCAAACCGTTACCCTGAAAGAATAAAACGCATAGATTGCAGCGGAACTAAAGAACAAACGCACGAAAAAATAATGAGTGCGCTCAGGGAAAAGGGTATTATATGAACTGCGAAAGGCTGATAAAACAAACGTCCGCATATAAAATAATTGCAGGCGATAAAGCGTCGGGAACGTTGTCGCACGCATATTTGATAGTGTGTGCCGACGAAAAATATCTTCGTAATTATATGCGTCTTTTCGCCCGTTTGGCGTTTTGCTCGGAATCGGCTACGGAATGTGGAAATTGCAGAATTTGCAAATTGATTACTGCCGAAAAGTTTACGGACGTAAAGTTTATCCCTGAAAATCAAGGGGATAAAATAGTCGTCGAAGATATTGAAAATCTTATAGAAGACAGTTTTACAAAACCTTTTGAATCCGATAAAAAATTATACGTTATTTGCGGAGCCGAACAAATGACCGTCGCCGCACAAAACAAACTTTTAAAAACTTTGGAAGAACCGCCTAAAGGCGTGCATATTCTTTTAGGCGTAAATACCGAATATCCCCTTTTGCAAACGGTAAAGTCACGGGTAAAAACGCTGGTTATTCCGCCGTTTTCAAACGAAGTTTTATATGAAAATATGGTCGGGGAATATACCGACACGGTAAAACTAAAACAAGCGATTGCAAGCGGTAACGGCACGCTCGGCAGGGCGGAAACTTTATATTCCGACGATAAGTTGGAAAAACTTTCTTCGCTCGCTACGGATATTATCGTAAATATGAAGTCGAGTAAGGACGTGCTTGGTTATTCGGCGAAAGTTCTTAAATATAAAGATTGTTTAATCGACTTCGTAAGCACGTTGCAAATGCTTTTTAGGGATATGTTGATAGAGTTCGAAGGCGGCACTGTTTGGAACGAAAGTTCAAAAGGCTTGCTTAGTAAAACTCAAGGATTTAACGAAGGCGCAATACTGACTGCGCTTGAAAAAACAGCCGAAGCCGCAAAACGGCTTTCGTTTAACGTAAACGACGTTATGCTTGTGGACTGGCTGTTGTTCGCTATTTTGGAGGGAAAGTATAAATGGCAAAGATTGTAGGCGTAAAATTTAAAAACACGTCAAAAATATATTATTTTGCGCCGACCGACGGCGAATATAAGGAAGGCGAAATCGTAATAGTCGAAACCGCTAAGGGTATGGAATGTGCTACGGTGGTTTTCGGTATTAAGGAAGTTGCCGATAAGGAATGCGTTTTGCCTTTAAAACCTATAATTCGTAAGGCTACGCAAAAAGATATTGACAATATAAAGAAAAATCAAGCGAAAATCCCTGACGCTTTGCGTCTTGCGGAAGAAAAAGTTTCAAAGCAAAATTTAAAAATGAAATTCGTCGGCTGCGAATATTCTTTCGACGGCAAAAAAATAGTCTTTTATTTTACGGCGGAAGGCAGGGTGGATTTCAGGGAACTTGTAAAGGAACTTGCGTCTGCACTTAAAGTAAGGATAGAACTTCGTCAAGTCGGCATAAGGGACGAAACCAAAATGCTCGGCGGTATTGCGCCGTGCGGAAGACCTTGCTGCTGCGGAAGTTGTATGCCTGATTTTAAAAAGGTAAGTATTAAAATGGCAAAAACTCAAGGCTTGTCGCTTAATCCCGGAAAAATAAGCGGATTGTGCGGAAGGTTGATGTGTTGCCTTGAATATGAAAACGAGTATTATAGCGACGTCTATAAACTTATGCCCAAAGTCGGCGCAACCGTCGGTACGCCCGAAGGCAACGGAACGGTAGTTTCCAACAATATGCTTAAACTCATATGTAAGGTAAAAATCGTAAAGGGCGACGGTAGCGAAATTTATAAAGATTTTGACGTAAAACAATTGAAGTTTAAACGTCAGGAAAACGCTCAAGACCTTGACGATAAGGATTTAGCGGAAGATATTAAAGAAATTTTGGATTAAGAGTTTACAAATCCAAAAGTTTGTGATAAGATATAAGTGTCAAATAAAAACGGCTAAGGAAAAATATCAAAATCGTGTCATAGACGGACTTACTGAGAGCCTGATTACGGACAAAAAGTTATGTTTTGTCGCTGTCATACCGAGTAGGCTTGAAAAGGCTGTCGTTCACTCGTGTCATACTGAGCAGGCGAGCGTGGCGAGCCTGTCGAAGTATCTAAAGGTAGATTCTTCGCTACGCTCAGAATGACAGAAACACGTTCAGAATGACAAGGTGTGGTTTTTATGAAATATTTAAATTTCTATACCTGTCATTTCGAATGAGTATGTGATGTTAAAATTTTTATATCTGTCATTTCGAATGAGTGTGTGATATTTAATTTTCCCCACCTGTCATTCTGAAGTTCGCAAAGCGAACGAAGAATCTAAAATACGGCAGTGCTAACGCCGTGTCATAAACGGCGAAAATTACATATTATGCCGTGTTGTTAATGTTAATTACTTGGTAAAATTCTTTCAAAATAGTTTTACTCGTAATATAAGAAAAAATTTATTTTAACGGAGGTTAAGAAAATGGCTTACAAAATTAGTGATGAATGCGTATCTTGCGGCTCTTGCGCAGATTCTTGTCCCGTTGGCGCTATTAGTCAAGGTGACTCGCAATATGTAATCGATGCAGACGCTTGCATTTCTTGCGGTACGTGTGCAGACGGTTGCCCCGTTGGCGCTATCAAAGAAGAATAGTTTTTACACGAACGACTGCGCCACCGATTTTTCGGTGGCGTTTCGTTTGCGGAGGAAAAGTTTTGAAACGTATAGAAGAACTTCTTATCGACAACTTAAAAATATATCAAGACGACGAACTTTATTGTTTTACGTCCGATTCGGTTTTGCTTTCAAAATTTGCAAACGCAAAGAAGAATGATATTATTGCGGACTTTTGTTCGGGTAGCGGTATTGTGGGCTTGCATTTTTACGCTTTGAATAAAAACGTTGTAAAAAAGGCGGTGCTTTTTGAAATGCAACCCGAACTTGCAAAATTATCGCAAGAAAGTATAACTTTAAACGGGTTGGAAAGCGTGTTTACGGTAGAAAACGTGAGAATCCAAAATATTCCTAAGGAATATACTGAAAAATTCTCGCTTATTTTATGCAATCCGCCCTACTATAAAGACGAAAGAAAGGATTTCGATTACGATAAAATAAAAGCCTGCAAGAACGAACAAACGATAAATCTTAAAGAAATTGTCTCTGCGGCGGCTAAATCGTTAAAGTACGGCGGCAGGTTTTGCATCGCTCATATTCCCGATAGATTGTCGGAATTGTTTTTTTTACTCGTTGAAAATAAACTCGAACCGAAAAGATTGACCATAGTCAGCGGCGGCGGAAAAAATTATTTGGTGTTGGTTGAAGCGGTAAAGGGCGGAAAGCAGGGACTAAAAATACAAACGATAGAAAATTGTTAGGTGAAATTATGCTTTATTTTGTTGGAACGCCTATAGGCAATTTAAAAGATATAAGTTTGCGTGCTATCGAAACGCTGAAAAGTGTCGACGTTATTGCGTGCGAAGATACACGACATTCGCTTGCGCTTCTCAATTCGTATGAAATAAAAAAGCCGCTTATATCTTATCATAAATATAATGAAAGGGATTGCAGTGAAAAAATCATAGCAAGGCTTGAAAACGGGGAAAACGTTGCGCTTATTTCGGACGCAGGTATGCCTGTTATTTCCGACCCCGGCAATATACTTGCTTCTTTACTCGTGGAAAAAGGTTTGGAATTTACCGTTGTTCCCGGCGCAACCGCTTGCGTTTCGGCTTTGGTGCTTAGCGGAATGGATTGCTCAAAATTTTGTTTTTTAGGTTTTTTGCCCGACAAAAAGAAAGATAAGGTCGCTTTGCTTGAAAAATATAAAGATTTGGATATGACTTTGGTGTTTTATTCCGCTCCGCACGATATTACTGAAAATATAAGCGTTATATATTCGGTGTTAGGGGAGCGTCAAGCCTGCGCCGTTAAAGAAATAACCAAATTACACGAACGCAGCGAAAGGTTTAATTTGTCAAGCGGTTTACCTTCCGAACCAAAAGGCGAATACGTTTTGATAGTCGAAGGTGCTGCCGAACGGGAAAATAAATTAAACACTCTTGCCGAAAAGGAGCATATCGATTATTATATAAATCAGGGATATTCCAAAATGCAAGCCTTAAAACTCGTCGCAAGGGATAGAAAGATAAGTAAAAGTTCTCTATATAAATATACTATTGAATAATCTTAATTTTTATTTGTTGTTGAAGGTCGCCGATATTTTTGGCGGCTTTTTATATTGTAAGCGTTGCCTTTTTGCAATGTGTGTTAAAAAATAGTCCTATTTTTTTGTACTATTACTTTTGCTATTATTTTGAGTGTAAAAAAATTTTTCTTTTCCTTGTCATTCTGAGCGTAGCGAAGAATCTCTCTATGTTTCTTGTCGGTAACTGCATTGCCGTTGCATTTGCTTTTTAGATACTTCGACAGGCTCGTTACACTCGCCTGCTCAGTATGAC